>JAKSHW010000053.1 GCA_024399195.1 archaeon
TCGTCACCGAACCAGAACCCGTACTGCGTCTTCCCGTCGGCGGGTCCGGGCCTGATGGTGTCGGGGCCGTTGCCATGTACACCGGACACCTTCAGGAGGTTTTTCTCGGCCGTACCCGACTCCACACCTTCCAGATATTCCTTGAACACGTGGGAGACCGTTACGGCGTATCCGTCGCGGTTCACGAAGAAGAAGGCCCCTATGCCGCAACCCGTCTTGCCATCGGGCAGTTTCTTGCACATCACCAGCGGATGGGTGAACCCGCGTGCGTTCCTGCATGCTTCCGAGAACATGTTACACCGTCGAAAAAGGTCCTTCAGATTATGTGTCTGTACATTTCGGGGTCTTCCACGACCAGTTTCCCGACGAGCTCGGTGAAGTCGCGGTCCCGGGTGAGCATTTCAACGACCTCGGGGGTCCTGAGGGCCTTGGCACCTATCGTGGCGAGGTCGCGTTCGATGGAACCCGATGCGTAGTCTCCTTTGAACTTCATTGCGGCAACCTCGTCGTCGAGGTCTTCGGGCGACAGCGAAGGGAGATAGAGGTCGTTGTAGATGCCTATCGCCCTCTCGGAGAGGGATGCTATCTCGTAGTACTCGCCGTCACGGTCGCCTCTCCCGTTCCTGAGGTCGTCGACGATGGCCTTGTATCCTTTCATGTCGTTCTCCAGGAACTCGAGGAGGTCCAGGAATATGTCGACGTCGTCTCCGGTCAGGTCCTCGATCCTGTCGTTGATCCCATCGATCTCCATGGCCTTGCGGCCGATAACGTTACGGATGAGCCTGATGTCCGATGCCACGTCTGTGTCCATGTTATTGCTCCCGCCGGATAGGTTCCGACGGGAGGGAAATCCCGTTAAGGTTTAAAATATCAGTATACGGCGTCCCTGGGGACCTGCCTGATCTTCTTCTTGCAGAAGGGGCAGGCGTCGAGGGGGACCTCGTTGTCCTTGTCGTCGTATCCCATGAGCTTGGGGCCGTAGATGGTGTCGCAGACGAAGATGTCCTTGTTGATGACGACGTCCATAAGGGTCTTGCAGCAGGCGGCTTCCACGTCCACATCTGACACGTCGAGGTTGTTGATGGGCCTGGAGCGGAGCTTCTTCACCCTTTCCTCGTCGATGATTTCCTCGATACGGTCGGCGTCCTCCGCGGCACCGCTGAGACCCATACCTGCGGCGAATCCCATGAGCCTGAGGGCCTCGTAGAGGTCCTTCTTCACACCGTGTCCTTTCTCGTACAGGAGGGCGAGGCGGTAGACCGAGTTGGCGTCCATCTCGTCCGCGGCGGATTTGATGTATTTGAAACCGAGCTCGGCGTTGGGGGCCGTACCGTCACCGTTGACGTACATGGTCCCGACCTCCCTGATGGCGGGGATGTAACCTTTCTGTGCCGCGAGGTCGAAGTATTTGAATGCCTCGGAAAGGTCCTTGGGGTTACCGCCCACTCCGTCCCTGTAGGATACGGCGAGGTTGTAGAGGTATTCCGAGTTGTTCGTGTCGTCCATGGGCGTCCGTATATGGTTTGGTTTTAAGTACGTTCTGAGCGGGAAGCGAGGTCGGCACCCATACCGAAGGCCTGTTCCAGGTCCTTGGGGAACTGTTCCCTCCTCTGTCTCTCCTTGTCCTCCACGTCCCAGAAGTCGGACACGTACCTTCCGTAGTCGGTGTACTGGTAGGTGTTGTAGGAGCACATGGACGTCTTCTCCCCGCCGAGGCTGGACGAGACGATGCCTTCCAGGTCCCCGATTGTACGCATGTAGCCCGCCTGCACGGCCATGTCCTCGGTCACGTTCATGGTGTAGACGAAAGCAGAGGCGATCTTCCTCTCCCTCTCGGGATGGGGGAAGGGTGCGGTGAACACGTGGTGGGGATAGACGAGCCTCTCCACGAAGCATCTGGTCTCCCCGGTGACGTCCGAGAAATAGATGGGCGATCCGATGCATATGATGTCCGCATCCTCCATCCTGTCGAGGATGCCTCTCAGTCCGTCGTCGTACGCGCATCTGAGGTAGCTCTTTCCGCCCTTCACCTTGCATGCGAAGCAGGAGACGCATCCCTTGAAGTCGATGTCGTAGAGGTCTATGCGCTCGATATCGGCATCGGGGCATACGGACCTGACGCCGTCGGAAAAGGAACCGAGCAGTCTTGCGGTGTTGAAATCCTTCCTGGGGCTTCCGTTGACGATGAACACCTTGAGGGTCATACCGGACGGAACACGGAAAAGGGGATAAACATGTCCCCGGGAAGGTCACCTGATCCTTGTGATGTTCAGGCGGACGGCCATGTATTCGGTCAGCAGGTCGTCGGGATTGTGGGGGTATATCCTGATCTCGCTGCCTTCGGGGTACATGTTGCCCATGACCACGACGGTGTTGTTCTTTCCGTCCATGGGGGAGAGGTTGGTCGATGACAGGTTCTTCCCATCGTTCTTGACGCATATGGTGACGGATCTGTCGGGGTCTCCCGTGAAACATCTCTCCACCTGCACCATGTACCGGGTGTCCGTCTCAATATCGGCGATCTTCCCCTGGATCCATTTCTTACCGCTGGGCACGAACTCCATCTCGATCATCTCCGTGGAGGATCTGATAGGGTCGGCAAGGGTATTGTCCTTCATGCGGTCGATCGTGTCCTTGAGCTCGTAGTGGTCGTACCAGAACTCGTTCAGGAGTTTGGAGACGTTCCTGTATTTCGGCAGGTCGTCGTAGTTGGACACGGCCCAGTCGAGGATGTACACCATGGGATAGTATTCCTGGTTGTTGTGGGGGCGTTTCCCGGGTGCGACGTACGTCCATGCGGTGATGTTGCCGTAGCAGTTCAGCCCGTATACGGCCTTGACGCCGAGATGTCCCATCAGGTGGTCCAACTGCCTTCTGTCGTCCTCCGATGCGAGGTTGAAGAACAGGACATATTTGCAGTCGGGGGAGAACGAACGAACCACGTCGTTTCTGGAGAACGGGTCGTCCTCGTCGAGGTTCACACCTGTCCGTCCCTCGAACGCTCCACGGTGGGAGTATATGTCGAGCCTCAGCTGGGGGTTGACCAGTACGACCTTGCAGTTCTCTATGCGGGCCGACGCCTGTATCGCACAGACGCCTCCCGCGGAGGAACCCACTATAACGGTCTCGGTCAGTCCGAGCCTGTCACGAACATTGCATATGAGCTTCGCCACCTTCTCCATCAGGTTGACGTCCTTGTCCCCCCAGTACCAGCCCAGTCTGAGACCGGGGTACATGCGGTACATGGGGTCCGCTATGTTGAGCAGGGTGCCGTCGAAGTACTTGTAGTAGCTCCATCTCTTGAACTCGGGGGGTTTCCCGAAGATAGAGCCGTTAAGGAAGACGTACAGCGGTTTCCCGGGGTTGCCGGCCCTCATGAAACATTCGAACTTCACCCCGTCGACGGTTTCGTCGAACCTTCCGGCCATCTCGGTACCTTTCTCGAGAGGGCCGGGTTCCACGGGCGTGGACAGGAGGTTTACGTTCTTACGACGGATGAACGTCCTCACATGCTCCACGCTGTCGTACAGTTCTTCCGAGCTGTCGGTGGGTTTGACCGCATAGTATCCGTCTATCTTCATGGTCTCCTTCCTGTGTTTTCAGAGGCGTCCGAGGAGCTCCTCCGCCTCCTTGTGCCCGTTGTCCTTGGCGAGGTTGAGCCATTTCCTCGCCTCCTTCATGTCGATGGAGGTGCCCACGCCGTCCAGATAGAAGCATGCGACCGTGTACATGGCGTCCACTATGCCGTACGATGCGGCCTTGAGGAACCACTCGAACGAGGTCTTGCAGTCCTTCCTGAGGTCGGGGGCACCGGTGTAGTGGATGACGCCGAGACGGTCCATCGCTTCGGGATCCCCCTGTTCCGCGGCCTTCTCGTACCATTCCCTGGCCTTGGCGTAGCTGACGGCGCAGCCTATGCCCATCTCGTAGCAGAGCCCTGTGTGGTACTGTGCGTTCATGTTCCCGGTCCCTGCGGCGTTCTTGAACATCTTGAAGGCCTTCGTCTCGTCCTTCTCAACGCCGTAGCCGTTCATGTACAGGTATGCGAGGGTGTTGCGGGCCTCCGCGTTACCCTGTTCGGCGGCCTTCCTGAAGTATTCCGCCGCAAGGGCCTCGTCCTTGTCCACGGAGATACCGTCCATACAGGCGATGCCGTAGTAGAACTGTCCTGCCGAGATCCCCGCGTCGGCGGCGGACCTGGCGTACGACACGGCCTTCTCCTGGTCGATGCCTATGTAGTCTCCTTTGAAGAACATCTCGACAAGAAGGGCCTTGGCGTCGGGGTTGTCGGCCTCTGCGGCCTTCTCCAGGAGATCGTACCCTTTGCCTTTGTCCTGTGCGGTGTCGTGTCCGAAAAGGTATGCCATTCCCAATGCGAACATCCCTTCGGGCTCACCGCGTTCGACCATCTGCTCCACCTCCGCGAAGCTGAGCTCGATGTCTCCGTTCTCGGTCTCAAGGACGAAACCCTTCTTGTCGGTCATATACGGGGGAAAGGGGTACGGTTATAAGTCTGTTCGATGGGTTCGGCGTTTCCTGGAGACCTTACGGACGGTTTTCCCGGGTTTTATCCTCGAGATATGTTCGCGAAGTTCCTTTTCCGCTCCGTCGGCGTCGGGAAACCTTTTCATGTACCTGTGGAACACGGCGTCATGGTGCACGTGGGTGAACGGGGTGCAACCCTGACGCAGGTGCATACACTCGTGGTACACCACGTAGTCCAGGAGCCTCTCGGGGACGTCTGCATCGTCCAGCACCGACGATATGGTCACCACCCTGAACATCTGCGAACACGTTCCCAGGCGGGTGTATCCGGGCTCTACGGTCCATGTGAACTCCGTGTTCTCTATGTCGCTCTCGGTCAGGAGACCCGCGTCGAGGAGCCTCTGCACCGAGTCGTAGAGGCTTCTGGTCCTGCCGACGTCGTTACGGGTGATGTTCCTGCTCCTCTTTATGAAGACGGGCCTCTTCCCGAGTATGAACCCGTCCGAACGGATGTATCCGAGGAAAACGTCGGTGAATCCGTAGTCCTTTTTCAGGATATAGTTCACGATGGACCTGCAGAAGCTTTCCAGGACGTCGTCGGGTGCGGAGTCCAGGTAGTCGGTCACGGAGATCTCCAAGACGTCCCCTTTGAGGCTCCAGCCCCACCCGAAGTCCTTGGCGTGGGAGAACCTGCATTGCGAGATCGTCCATCCCTTCTCGGACGCGATCCTGTCCATCACGGTCCCCAGGCTCATCTTCCGCCCTTCACGACGATGTCCTTCTGTTTCTGTTTGAGCTGTACCACATGTTCGGACCATATGTTCCTCCTGTCGAGGTAGTCCCTGCGGGTGTAGTACATCAGGGTCGACACGGTGGAGGGTGTGGGGGTGAATATCTGCACCTGTTCGGGGTTGGTGTGAAGTTCCTCCCTGGCGAAACGGCTGAGCTCCTCCATGGAACGGTTTCCGCATCCGGGGTGGGCGGCTATGAAGTAGTATGTGAGGAACTGCCTTTTGCCCTGTCTGCGGTTGGACTCGTCGAACATGTCCTTGAAGTCCAGGAGGACGTTGGAGCTAGGTTTGCCCATGAGCTGCAGGACCTCGTCCGCGATGTGCTCGGGGGCTATCTTGAGCTGTCCCGACACGTGGTCCTTCACCAGCACGTCGGTGTATTCCTGACCGTGTTCCCTGTCGAAGACGATCATGTCGTACCTGATCCCGGAGGCGATGAAGACTTTCTTCACCTTCGGGACGGCCTTGATCCTCTCCAGAAGTCCGATCTGACGCGTGTGGTCCAACGGCAGGGAGGGGCAGGGACGGGGGTACAGGCATTTGCGGTCCCTGCAGGCCCCTTTGGTGCATTTACGTTTACAGTCTATACCGTACATGTTGGCGGTGGGTCCACCCACATCGTAGATGATCCCGTTGAACCCGGGTGCGGAGGCGATCCTTCTCACCTCCTTGAGGATGGAATCCTCAGACCTGGAGACGACCGTACGTCCCTGGTGGACCGCGATGGCGCAGAACGAGCACTCCCCGTAGCATCCGCGGTGGGCGGTGACGGAGTTCTTGATGGTGTCCATGGCCTTCACGACGCCGTCCTTGGCGTAGTAGGGGTGGACCCTGTTCTCGAAATCCATCTCGTGGACCGCATCGAGCTCCTCGGGGGTGAGGTGCCTCTGGGCCGGGTTCAGTACGGCGAACCTTCCCGCGTGCCCCTGGGCGAGGCCGTGGCCGTTGATCGGGTCGCAGTTCTCGTAGAACATCCTGAACGCCTCCGAGAACGCACTGCGGTCTTCCAGGCATTCCTCGTACGAGGGCATGGTGAGGTACCCTTCCGGGACCTCCTTCCCGATGTAGCATATCCCCCTGACGTCCTTCCAGTCCCTGCCGTCCCTGATGCGTTCCGCCAGTTCTAGATTGGACAGTTCTGACATGCCGAACGTTATGGCATCAGCCTTGGCGTCGAACAGGATGCATCTCCTGAGGGAGTCCGACCAGGCGTCGTAGTGGACGACCCTCCTGAGGCTGGCCTCGATACCGCCCAAGACTATGGGTTTCCCTTTGGCGAACCTCTTGATGAGGTTGGAGTACGCGATGCAGGCCCTGTCGGGACGTCTGTTGTTCAGACCCCCGGGGGTGAAGTCGTCGTCCTTGCGGAACTTGTTGGTCGGGGTGTAGTTGGCCACCATGGAGTCCACGCAGCCGGCGGATACGGACCAGAACAGTTCGGGGGTCCCGAGGCGCAGGATGTCCCTGTCGCTCTTGATGTCGGGCTGGCAGATTATGCCCACTCTGAACCCGTGGTCGATCAGATAGTGGCCTATGACGGCCGAACCGTTGTAGGAGGAGTCGATGTACGTGTCCCCCGATACGAGGATGACGTCGAGGGCGTCCCATCCTCTCTTCATGACCTCCGCCATGGTCGTGGGTATGAACATCTCAGAGTCCACGCTCCATGACGTAGTCGTTGGTGGCGAACCCGTTCCCCTGGGATTTGATGAGCCTGTACGCTTTGTGCATGCCGTTGCGTTCGTACGCCTTGATAGCCTTCTCGTTGGCGATGTTCACATGGAGGTAGGCCTTGGTGCACCCCTGTTCCCTGCCGTGTTCGAAAAGCTCCTGGATGAGCATGCTCCCGTAACCTTTCCCACGGTAGTCTCCATGGACGTAGACCTTGCTCAGATACAGCCTTTCCCCTTCCTTGAGGGTGGAGTACACACCGACCTTCTTTCCATCCACGGTGAAGAAGCCGAAATCGTATCCCTCGTCCATCGCACGGTGCATCTCCGGTACGCTGAGCCAGGTCTGGAAGAAGTATTCGGTCATCTCGGCACCTCCGCTGATCATGGGGGTGAACACCTCCATCCATATGGGGTGGAGGAACGTGCGGAAATCCTCCGCCTGGTCTTTGCCGATGCGCTCTAACATGATGGACCTCGGTAGACTTGCCTGTACTAAAGCAATGCTGTCGTCAGTTGCGACGGCAGCAACAGCAGCAGGACTCCATGTCGTTGGCGGCCGAGACGGAATACCTGTTGGTGCTGAGGACGCCGTCGGGGACGTCGAGGTAGTCGGCGAGCTCCTGGTCGGACGGATATTCCCCTTTGGTGACGCATGCACCTTCGTAGACGGTCACGGGGAGGACCTGCAGTCCTTCCTTGGACACTATCTCGAACGCTTCGTCCTGGGGATCGATGTCTTCGGCACAGCGGATCAGTACCCTTTCGAGACGGATGCCATGGTCGGCGAGGGCCTTGACCGAACCTTCGAAACGGCCACGGTCCTCGCAGAGACGTTTCCTGCAATCGTTGGATTCGTAGACTGTAAGCGACATGTTCCATGGCATGTATCGGGGATATAATTCGGTTTTCCGATGTACATGGTTTATCAGTCGGAAAGGATACCCCCGTCCATGCAAGACAATTCGAAGTGGGTGAGCGAACGTCTCGAGGCACTTCTCGGACTTTCCGAGGCCTACTACCGCTCGGTAGGGTTCAAGAGGGTCGCATTCCATATGCGCAAGACCCTGCAGGCCGTCAAAAGGGACGGTGTGGCCCCCAAGGACTTCTACCCCGGATATGTATCCAAGATCAAGGAGGATTCCGCCGAGCTCGTAAAGAGGATCGGGATCGACCACAGGACCTCCGAGGTGTTCGCTTCCTCGATCAAAAGGTCCGTGGATTCCCTCACCATGCAGTTGGATTCCATCAACAGGGCGGGGAGGGTCTCGCTTTACGAGCCCAACACGTCCAAGCAGGAGGACCGGACTGCGATGGACGAGTTCATCGCCGCCAACGGGCTCAACGATCCCGGGAAGGCCGAGACCCCCTATGACGCCGTTTCCCAGGCAAGGCCCTTCGGAAAGGTCGTCCTCAACCACGTATACAATCCTGGAATGGACTATATCCAGAACCAGATCGGTGTGGCACTGGGTCTTGATAAGATCGGAGAATTCCTGGAAGAACTTTTCTCCGTCAGGGCGGTCATGGACGACGGTATCTCCGACTTTAGGGACATCTATTGTGTCGATAAGAGGTTCTCGAAGAAAAGCAGTACCGTGAAGGTAGGCGGAGAGGACGTCGACATGTACGAGGTCGCGAGATGGCCTCTTCTGATGTATTACAAGGTCCCTATCCTGACCTCGATGATAGCGGTCCACAACGTCGTGTTCCTTAGTTTCGTCAAGACCGCGGTCGCGGAACAGACGAAGGACGCGGATAAGGAAAAGAAATGATGAGTCGTCCGGAACTTTCCGGACCCTCATCTTGTTTTTGTTCGGAACTGTCCCTTTACCACAGTGGCATATCGTCGGGCATGCACCTATTGATCCACAGGTCGTTGTCCCGAACCCATTTCCTCAGTACTTCGCGGATTCTGCATTCACGGAAATTATCCCATTCGAGGTTTCCTTCGAACCTGCGGTTGAAATCCTCGAAAGAGCCGTGATCGCATATCCGCTCTCCTGAAAATTCCGAGGCGAAATCGTAGAGATACATCTCATCCGATGTTCTGATAAGGATGTAGTTCTCATCCTCTTCGAGGTCTTCGGCGGTGATCCGTTCGTAGTCCTTGTGTTTTTCCAGGACCACTATCTTCGAATCGTACAGGTCCATACAGAATGTGAGCCTATCCTCGGAAAGGAATGCATCGGCGATGTCTTCGACGAGTTCTTCGCGAAATACGTACCGTTTACCTTTCGGGTTACCGTCCACTTCGGCGAGAAGATAGTGTCTGTATTCCAACCACTCGTTCACCTTTGTGGATCTGTCAGCATCCCCCTCCCATTTTATAACCCTGGGGCAATCGGTTTCCTGTTTGCTTTCCCTTAACCAGGATATGACCATCTCTTTGTCAGGAAAGACTGTACAGACGATCTTTTTCTTTACGAATGTGGAAAGGAGGTTCCAATCCTCCCTCCCTTCGTCGTTGGACATATGTTCAGGGCCGATTAATCTACGGCCAATCTTGAAGTAATGGTCCGAACGGGGGTTTAGGTCGAATAACTCCGTCAGAATCCCGTAGATCTCCTCGAAGGTCAGTTCACCGGGGACCATCAAGGTTCTTGACTTGTCGTCCAGTTTAATTTCGAGATTGAGCGTGCGACGCATGTCACGGTATTCCTGTAACGGTATATATCTGAAAGCAGGGGAAGAAAATCGGGGACGGACCGCTGGTCGTGATGTCCGACCGACGGTCCTAAGGGGTTTATCGAACGTTTTATCGGGTTCAGTAGTAGCACTCGGCGAGGAGCTGTGCAGCGATCTCCTCGTTCATTCCTCCGGGGGTGCATCCCGCGAAGGGTTCTGCGGCGACATCCTTTGCGATGCCGACGAGCTGCTCTTTGGTGACTCCGTAGGAGGAGATGGGCTTGAGTCCGAGGCTGTCACGGAATGCGATGTACGCGTCTGCGGTCATGGTTCCGATCTGCTCAGGGGTCTCGTCTCCTTTGAAGACGACTCCGAGGGCCTCTCCGATGACCTTGGTCTTCTCGGGGACGGATTTCGCGATGTACCTGATGGTGGCAGGTGCACCGTATGCGCATGCAGCACCGTGGGGGATGTGGAACTTTGCTCCGATGACGTGGGCGAGGGAGTGTCCTACGTGGGCGAGACCGTGGCAGAGCATCCATCCACCCATGGAGGCGTTGTAGAGCATCCTCTGTCTTGCCATCTCGTCCTTGGGGTTGGCGACGGCCCTGGGGAGGTATTTGACGACCTCGCACATGATCTTCTCCTGGATGATGTTGGCCATCTCGTGGGTGACCACGGAGGTGTAGGACTCGAAGGCGTGGGAGAAGACGTCGAGACCGGTCATCATGGTGAGTCCTGCGGGCATTCCGTAGGTGAGCTCGGGGTCGCAGATGACGTACTCGGACATTGCGTAGGTTGCAAGGATGGGGACCTTGGTGGCGGTCTCGAGGTCGGTCACGATGATACCGAGGGAGAGCTCGGATCCGGTGCCGGAGGTGGTGGGTACGCAGATGAGTCCGGGGCAGTTCTTTGCCTGTTTCTCGGGGTTGGCGTACTCGAGGATGTTTCCGCCGTTGACGCGCATGACGTTGATTCCCTTTGCGGTGTCGGTGGAGGATCCTCCGCCGATGGCGATGATACAGTCGCATTTCTCCTCTACCATGATGCCGGCACCCTTGACGATGACGGTGGAGGGGGGATCGGGGATGACCTCTCCGAACTCGACGAACTCGAGTCCGCCGGTCTTGATGCTGTCGATGACCTTGTCGACGACTCCGACGGCTTTGACACCCTGGTCGAAGACGAGGAAGGCTTTCTTGTAGCCTGCGTCCTTCATGACGTCTGCGATCTCTTTGACTGCGCCTGCGTGTGCTACGATCTTTGCGTTCTGTACGATAGAGTATACGGGCATAGGTTCACCTGATCTAATTTCTTTTTTTGAAAGTTAGGGGCCCGAAGGCCCCATTTTTAGCAGAATTTCTTTTTAATTGTTTACTGGGTGTAGAAGGGGGTAAGTCCTTCGTACATGCTGATCTCGATTGCCTTGACCTGGGTGTAGTAGTCGAGAGCGCTCCTGCTGATCTCTCTTCCGAGTCCGGATTTCTTGTATCCGCCGAAAGCGATACCGTTTGCACAGGAGGTGGAGCAGTTGACCCAGATACGTCCGGACTGGACGGCCTTTGCAACGCGGAGGGCCCTGTTGATGTTCTGGGTCCAGACACCGCCGCAGAGTCCGTACTCGTTGTCGTTGGCCATTGCGATGACCTCTTCCTCGGTGTGGAACTTCATGATGACGACGACGGGACCGAAGATCTCCTCGCGTGCGCAGGTCATGTCGTTGGTACCCTCGATGATGGTGGGCTCGATGTAGAATCCTTTTGCGAACTCTCCGTCCATGCGCCTCTTTCCACCGCAGAGGATCTTTGCACCCTCTTTCTTGGCTCCCTCGATGTATCCGAGGATCTTGTTGCACTGGGTCTCGTCGATGACGGATGCCATCTGGGTGTTCATGTCCCAGGGGAGGCCCATGTTGATCCTCTTGAACTTCTCGACGATCTGGGGTACGAATTCGTCGTACATGGTGTCCTGGATGAAGACACGGGAGCATGCGGCGCAGACCTGTCCCTGGTTGAACAGGATACCGAGCTGGACACCCTCGAGTGCTTTCTCCCTGTTGCAGTCGTCGAAGTAGATTCCGGGGGATTTTCCACCGAGCTCAAGGGTTGCAGGGATGATCTTCTCTGCGGCTGCCTTTGCGACGGTGTATCCGATCTCGGTGGAACCGGTGAAGGAGAGCTTGTTGATTCCAGGGTGGTCGAGGATGAACTGTCCGGTCTTGGATCCGGATCCGGTGACGACGTTGAACACTCCGGGAGGGAGGATGTCGGCGATGATCTCGGCGAAGATGAGCGTGGACAGGGAGGTTGCGGAGGAAGGCTTGAAGACGATGGTGTTACCTGCTGCGAGGGCGGGGGCGATCTTCCAGCTTCCGATCATGAGGGAGAAGTTCCAGGGGACGATCTGTCCGATGACTCCGAGGGGCTCCCTGATCTGGAGGGCGTAGGTTCCGGGGACGGAGGTGACGAGGACGTCCTCTTCTCCGGCGATGAGCTGTGCGAAGTGCCTGAACTGTCCGTAGGCCTGGGGGATGTCGATGAAAGTGGTCTCCCTGATGGGGGCTCCTTTGTCCATGGCCTCGATCATTGCGAGCCTGGGGGCGTTGGCTTCGATTGCATCTGCGATCTTGTTGAGAATCTTAGCCCTCTCTTCGACGGGAGTCTGTGCCCATGCGGGGAATGCCTTCTGTGCGGCCTTGACCGCTGCATCGACATCTTCTTTAGTGGCCGCTGCGCACTCTGCGAGTTTCTCGCCGGTCGCGGGGCAGTAGGTGGTGAAGGTCTTTCCGTCGGAGGCGGGGACCCATTTGCCGTCGATGTACAATCCGTACTTCGGGGCGAGGTTCATAAGATTTGCAACATCTGCAATCATAGTCTCCGAATCCATCTGCTAATATTTAATACAACACCTAGAAATCCTATAATATTTATTATAATTAGGTTAAATTTAATATATTAATTCCTCGTTAGATTATTATTTTTGATTCGTATAATTTGGGGATAATTTGTGTATATTTCTACATTTTATACAAATATCTTATATTGATGCATAATTTTTTAGTTCTCTTTATTCGTTAAAGAATATATGGCAAGCTATGGTACAAAATCAATATTGTTTAAAAATGTACATCCTATGGAGATATATGGCACATGGGTGCCGATCTTCGTTCCTGAAGATCCGAAGACGTGGAAAAGGTTCGATATCGCACGTTGTGTGCGATACGGTTCAATAATTCCGCCTTCCCTACTGTATCAATAAATATGTCGGACTCACTACTCCCCAACATGCAAGTAATCATTCTTGGAGGCTTCCTCGGAAGCGGAAAGACCAGTCTCATGATGAGGCTCGCCACCATGTTTATCGC
>JAKSHW010000054.1 GCA_024399195.1 archaeon
TCCGGTACCTTCGGTTCCTGTTCCAACCTCGAGTCCGTCACGGTCGAGGGGGCCACAGGGGTCACCTTCGGATCCAACGCCTTCAGCTCCTCCGGAAAGCTGAGGACCGTCGACGTGGACACATACGTCACCGTCCACGAGAACGCATTCAGGGGGCAGACGGGCCTCGAGTCCATCGCCCACGGGTCCGCGGACGCCCCCGTCCGCGGGTTCGACGCCCTGTCCGCCTTCGCGGGATGCACCGCCCTGAGGTCCGTCCTCATCGACAGTCCCGACGAGGGCGTGGTGACCGTCCACGAGTCCATGTTCGACGGTTCCGGAATAACCAAGGTCGTCTTCGGCAAGCCCGTCTCCATCAAGGCGAGGGCCTTCTCCGGATGCGACCGCCTCGTCCACGTCGAGGGTGCCGCCATCGCCGAGATGAAGGAGAACGCCTTCGCGGGATGCGTCAGGCTCGAGACCCTGGACGCCACCGTCGGCGACCTCTCGGAGGCCGACAACGCCTTCTCCGGATGCACGAGGCTCTGCGAGGTCCACCTCGTGGCGGACGCCCTCCCCGAGTGCGTCCTCCCCAACGGCATGTTCTCCGGCTGCTCCCTGCTTGTCGGTGTGACCGTGGACCTCCGCGGCGACTCCTCGAGGTCCCCCAGCGTCCTCGTGTCGCCCACCGCCTTCCAGAACTGCTCGCAGCTGGTCTCGGTAGAGTTCCTCAACACCTCCTCCGGAACGGTCTACTTCTCCGACAACGCCTTCTCCGGCTGCTCCCTCCTCGCGGACGTGGTCGTCGGCGACGCCAGCCAGGAGCACCCCGTACTGGCAACCAAGAACGCATTCAGGGGCCTCCCCTCCCTCGTGGGCGTCCACGCCTACGACGGCTCCGACGCCGTCGTCGAGATCGACGGGGACGGTGCCTACGCCTTCGCGGGATGCACCGCCCTCAGGTCGGTGAGCCTCGCCGGCGACACCGTCTACGAACACATGTTCGAGGGGTCCGGCCTGGTGTCCGCCCCCGAGATGGCGTCCGCGGACGTGGCCGTCCACCAGAACGCGTTCGCCAACTGCTCCAAGATGAAGGAGTTCAGTCCCGCCTACTCCGTGGCCATCGTCGGCATCGGAGCCTTCGAGGGCTGCCCCTCGGTCGAGGAGATGGACCTGCACTTCATCCAAAACTATGGTTTCGATGAGATCTACATACCCAATGGAACCTTCGCAGGATGTATCGGTCTCAAGAATATCCGTATGGACATGTCCCACAACGATTTCCGTTTGGACACTTCCACATTTGCTTCGTGCTCTATTCTTGAAACCGTCTTCATCGATAATGCCGCAGAGGTGACCGTCTGTCCCAATGCGTTCAGTTCCGGCGGATCGTTGAAAGAATTCCGTGTCAGTGCCGATGTCCCTCTGGTTGTCCAGAACAATGCATTCAGGGGTCAGATAGCCCTCATAGGTATATTCGCGGACGAGATTGGCTACATTGATGCCGGAATAGTCGGTGACGATGCCCAGTATGCCTTCGCAGGATGTACAAACCTCACAAGTATACGTATCTGCGACGATACTGTGTATGAACACATGTTCGATGGGGCAGGTCTCCTCTATAACCCTATCTTCGACTCGTCGGAGATCGTGGTTCAGGACAGGGCCTTCGCCAACTGCGTAAGGATGATGGAATTCCGCACGGACGTTCCTGTAATGCTCGAAGGAACGTATGTCTTTGCTGGATGTACCGCCCTTGAGGTCATAGATGTCACGTTAATCGAATACGATTCCGATGGAATTTGCTATGTTCCCGACGGTACATTCGCAGGATGCAGTACTTTGAAGACCGTGGTCCTTGACACCGATTCCATGAAGTTCCGTCTTGATACGGGCATCTTCGGATCCACCTCGTCCATACAGACGTTGACCGTCACCGGTTCGGATACGGTCATCGTATGTCCTAACGTGTTCGCAAGTTCTGGAACGTTTACCGATTTCATAGTGGATGACGGCGTTTATGTCATTGTAGAAAACAACGCCTTCAGAAATCAGACTTCCCTGACGGGAATCCATACGGCCTCCGCCGATGCCCCCGTTATCGGACACGATGCGAAATACGCCTTTGCAGGATGTACCGATCTGGAATCCATTCTCCTTTGTTTCGAGGACCCTGTTGCGGACAATTACGTCGCAGAGTCGATGTTCGAGGGTTCGGGACTCGTCAATGTGGACATTCGCGGACCTGTGGTTCTCAAGGACAGGGCATTCGCCAACTGTTCACAACTGATCGAGGTCAATGAAGGATTGGATACGGTCAAAATATATTCCAACGTCTTCGCCGGATGTACCAATCTGACAGTTCTCCACATTTCCGTGGACGATCTTTCCGAGGCCGACAATACTTTTGCCGGATGTACGAAACTGAAGGAGGTGTTCCTTGACGGGGCCTCCGATACAACCGTGCAGATCCCCTATGGGTTCTTCTCCGGTTGCAGTAACATGCAGATGCTTACTTTCAACGGTGATTTCCATCTTGTCAGGAACGTGTTCAACGGGTGTGACCGTCTTGACACCGTGTATGCCACTGAAGACGGTCTTTCCATCGTGGCCGAGGCGTTCCGTGGGGCGCCCAACCTTGAAAACGTATACGTGGTGGGCACCGTCGTGCCCGCGAAGGTCACAGTCATCGGCACCACCGACTATGCGTTCTATGGAAGTGTGAAGCTCAGGAACGTCCTTGTCGGTGTGGATGGCGATCACGGGGTCATCGGTTCGTACATGTTCTACAACTGCTCCGAGCTGAACGACGTGTTCTTCGACAAGGACGTCGTCTGGGAAGGATTCGGTGATTATGCGTTCTCCGGATGTTCCGTCCTCAGGGGAATGTACATGTCCGACGGTTCCCCCGTCCTGTTCAACGACGATGTATACATCTCGATGAACACTTTCTCCGGTTGCGGATCCCTCGAGGAGATATCCATAGGTTCGATAGGGAAGAAGGTCTTTTTCGGAAACAGCAGTGTCGTCAACAACGGTTCCCTCCGCAGGGTCGCCGTGACCGGTGCCTCGGAGGTCGTGTTCGACGAACAGGCGTTCAACGGATGTCCCGCACTGACCGAGATCTCCGCCACGTCCGACATGCCTGGGGCGGTAGTAACTCTGAACGACCATTCGCTGTCGGGCGTGGGCAACCTGCAGGTGCTGGATGTAGGGGACATGCTCCTTTCCATAGGATACAGGTCCCTGGAGAACCTGGTCCACCTGTCCGTCGTCGAGACGGAGGGTGTCGTCTACATAGGCGATTACGGACTGTACAACTGCGGTCTCCTGTCCGGAATAACCCTAGACCCCGCCATATCCTATCTTGGTGACTATGCCTTCGCGAGATGCTCCGAGCTCGAGGTGTCCCCTATTTCCGAAACCGCTCTGAAGAGCATCGGAAAGTACGCGTTCATGGGCTGTGTCAAGATCGCATCCCTCGAATTCTCTCGGTCCGAGATAGTGACCATCGGTGAGGGTGCGTTCTCGTCTTGTAGCAAGTTACGTTCCGTCGAGCTGCCTTCTACTTTGAAGACCATCGGGGACAAGGCTTTCGAGGACTGTTCGCAGCTCGGACAGATCGACTTCTCAGGTCTGATGTCCTTGGAGACCATCGGCGACTCCGCGTTCAAGTCCACCTCGATTTCTTCTATCGAGTTCCCCGCAGGTCTGAAACGTATCGGCGACTCCGCGTTCTACGGGTGTCAGAGGATCGTTACCGTCGTGTTCGGCGGTTCGTTGGAGAGCGTCGGAAACTATGCTTTCTGCGATTGTTCCCTGTTGGGCAGCCTCAACCTGCCCAAGGGTGTGAAATTCATCGGCGACTCCGCGTTCCGTGGATGTGCCTCCCTCAGGGGGGTCGACCTCAGCGATATAGATTCGTTCAGGAACATCCCCGACAGGGTCTTCTCCGAATGCAGCAAACTGGAGTATGTGCTTCTCCCCAATGGGGTCAGGTCCATCGGTGACTGGGCGTTCTACAAGTGTGTGGACCTGGTGTTCATCGACTTCGCCGACGGAAACTCCGTGACCCATATCGGTGAGGGTTCCTTCAGCGGATGCAGCATGGTCGTGACCCTCGAATTCCCCGCCGTGAGGCACATCGGACCGCAGGCGTTCAGCGGATGCAGCAGTCTGCACTCGCTGACACTTTCATCGGAACTGGAAGGAGGATCCGTCATCGGAAGCCATACTTTCGACGGATGCGAGAGCCTCGCTTCTATCGTGGTTCCCGACAACGTCGTCGGTATCGACGAATACGCTTTCGCCGGTTGTATCGGTCTGAAGAACGTCAAGCTACCTTCGACCGTAAGGGGAATCGATGCAGGGGCTTTCGAGATCTGTGTCAGCCTCGTCTCCATCGATGGTGACGGATGCAGGATAGCGCGTCTAGGTATCGATGCGTTCAACGGATGCCAGGCCCTCGAGGTCTTAGATCTGGAGTTCGGATGCACGTTGCCTGAGAAGGCTTTCGAAGGATGCGTCTCGCTGAAAGCCTTGGACCTTTCGGGATGTACCGGTCCGGTCCCCACGGGTTTGGCGAACGGATGCACGTCGTTGGAGACGGTAAGGCTCCCCTACGGATGCTCCGGTATCGGTGACCATGCGTTCGATGGGTGCTCCATGCTCGTTCTGCCTGTGGACACGGTCCTTGCGGACGATCTTGCCGTCGGCAACTATGCTTTCAACGGTTGTACGTCCCTGTCCCTTTTCCCAGGATGCAATATCGTGTCCCTCGGCGAGTACGCCTTCAACGGATGCGAGAGGCTGGACCTCGGACTCGTGGAGTTCGCCCTGACCGTGGTGCCCGACTATGCCTTCGCGGGATGTTTCGCCCTTACGGACATCCCTGTGGACGCCAGGTTCTACGGTGCACACTCTTTCGAAGGTGTGGCGTTGGACGCCCCCTTGAGGGAAGTGGTCCTCATGAACGCGGAGACCATAGGGGACTACGCGTTCTGCAACGTGAAGAACCTCCTCTTCTCCATCGGTGACAGGATCGTCTCCGTCGGAGACCATGCGTTCGAGAACGCCGGGTTCTCGGGCAATCTGTATTCCGAGAACCTCAGTGACATCGGTGCATATGCGTTCGCAGGATGCGGTGCGGTGCACGTGTACATATATTCCGGTAATGCGGACGGGTTCTCCCTCGGAGAGCATTCGTTCGCAGGATGTCCTGAGCTCAGGACCGTGAAGATACGTGCGGCGAACCTGGTGGAGTTCAGTACGTCCGCGTTCGACGACTGTCCCAAGTTGGAAAGCATAGATCTAGGTGACAGTTTCGTACAGTACAACGGTGCCCTCTATACTCCCGATATGAAGACCCTGTACAAGGTGGTCCAATACATCGAAGGTGTGTACGAGCTCCACCCGGATACGGAGTACATCGAAGGTTATGCGTTCAAGGGATGCGATGCCGTGACCTCCATCAGGAATACCGGTAGGCTTATCGTCATCGGCGACCACGCTTTCGAGGACTGTACCTCCCTCTCATACCTTGATCTCCCCAAGGTGACCAGGATCGGAACGTATGCCTTCAGCGGTTCCGGAATAGTCTCCGTCGATTGGAACAACATCACCTCGATACCCGAGGGTCTGTTCAAGGACTGTTCCAGATTCAATTCCGTCTCTATCGTGAACGGATCCAAGTCGATCGGAAAGTACGCCTTCGAGGGATGCGTCTCACTCTCCGGTGTGAACCTGTCCAGGAACATCGCGATCCTCGATGACGGATGTTTCAAGGGTTGTACGGGCATCGAGGGCACCCTTACCATACCATCCACAGTCCTCGTCCTAGGAAAGGGTGTGTTCGAGGGCTGTACGGGCATAGAGGAGGTGTCCTTCAACCATTACGGAGCAGTCCCTGCGGATTGTTTCAAGGACTGTACCTCCCTGACCACGTTCAGGATGACCTCCGGTCCGACCGAGATAAGATCGGACGCGTTCCGCGGATGCGGGTCGTTGAACGATATAGTCGTCCCCAACACCGTGACCTATCTCGGTGACGGTGTGTTCGCAGGATGCACATCGCTCGTCTACCTTCTCCTCCCAGAGAACCTGACCTCCATCGGCGATGAGCTGTTCAAGGGATGTACGGTCTTGGAATACATCGATGTCCCGAAGAACGTCACCTCGATCGGCGACAGTGCATTCGAAGCCTGTGTCGGTCTCATAAAGGTGGACCTTCACAATTCGGTACGTACCATCGGGGAGCATGCGTTCGACGGATGTTCGGCCCTGGTGGACGTGGATGTACCCAACAGTGTGAGCTTCATCGGACCTGCGGCGTTCAAAGACTGTATCTCGCTTAACATGTTCGATCTGCCTGACCTGACCAATTCCATCGAGGACGAGACCTTCATGGGATGTACCTCTTTGACAGGGGTCATTTTGCATCAGAATGTCAGGAATATCGGTGACCGTGCGTTCAGTGGAGACATCGGGCTGGTGGGGCTGTCCGGAACCGATGGTCTGATCCACGTCGGATCCTTTGCGTTCGAAGACTGCAGGATGTTGCAGTCCTTCTCCATCGGTGGGCTGATGGAATCCATCTCGTACGAGGCCTTCGCAGGATGTACCTCCCTTCTGACGGTCTATGTAGATCCGGAGAACCGTAACTTCGGCAGTGACGGTACTATGGTTTACGAGTATCAGGACGGAGAACCGTTCATCCTGTTGAAGGTGCTGCCCGGTGACGATGTGGTATCCATAACCGTTCCTGCCAAGGTCGCTATAGTATCCCCTATGGCGATATACGGTCTTTCCTCGCTGAGGGATGTGGACTTCCTTGGAAACGTCGGCCTGATCGGTGACCACAACTTCGAACTCTGTCCGAAACTCGATACGATCACCATAACCTCCGACCATTACTGCATGGTGGGTCCGGCGTTGATGGACCATGACGAGACCCGTATCTTAGCTGTGGCAGGTGACGGCATCCTCGTGGTCCCTGCGACCGTGGATACCATAGACGCAGGTGCGTTCCTCAATATGGGAAGGTGCAAGGACGTTTCGTTCGAACCCGGTAACCTGGAATATATCCTGGTCGACGGTGTCATCTACAGTACGGACGGAAGTATCCTCTACAGGGTGTTGGATCCGTCCGACCGGTTTATCATTCCTTCGGGAATCCGTACCGTGTGGACATATGCGTTCGCAGACAGTGGAGTGACTGCCCTGTATGTTACGGAAGAGGCCACGTTCATGACGGACTCCATCTACCGTTGCCCCTCGCTTGTGGAGATGTATGTCGGTGACAAGGATACGGTCTTCCAGGACTCCTCGATAAATCCTGGAACACGTGGTTCCCCCGTTGTCGTACATATAACATCTGAAGATGGGTACAGGGTACCCGATAATGCGTTGGGTCCGTACACCAAGGTCGATTACTCCCCACTTGTACCTGAGACGCAGGACGATACATTGCTTTACGTGATCGTAATCGCCGTTGTGGTGGTTTCAATGGTCGTGGTAGGTTTCGTTGTTTACAGGAAACGGTATTGAAACGTTGAAAACATTTGAAGCAGGGGTCCGATAATGCCCCTGCTTCATTAAACCGCCTAAAGGATACGGTTTTGACAGATGGATGTGGAAAAAGGAAAGATCGGACTCTATCCCTGTGTCACATCCTTTCGTTTGATTCATTTTTTATGGAGTGGTTCCATCTCGAACGGTCTATCCACTACCAATGGTTTTACAGGGGTTGAATCGACCAATGGTTTGGGCGAACCGTCACAGAAAAGTTTACTCGGTAGCACTATCATGTTGAGGTTGGTCACTGTATCGGCAATCGTGGAAAATACGGATGCCATGATCTCCCTGTTGGTGTCATCTCCTCCATCGAGGAATTCTATGGTGTTTTCGTTGTAATCCTCGAAATCGTCCGGTACTTTTATGCTCATATCCATGAAATTTATTTGTTTGGTATATATAGGCTGTTTAATTGATTGTAACAGAACGGGTAAGTGTAGGGATTCTGGACGGGAAAAGGGGTGATGACCTCCGGCCTAATGTGACCGGAGGCTGTCCGAAAGGGGTCTTCTGGACGTCAATTGTTTTTATGGGCCTTGCGTCCGAATCCGAACACCACGGCGATCGCCAACGCTATCATCAGCATCGCGGGATAGATGGTGTAGGGCAGGATGTTGAAGGCGGAGTACTGCAGTCCGGCCGCCGAGATTGCGGCAAGGGCCGTCAGGACCTGCGCACCGTAGGGGATGATTCCCTGTACGACACAGGACGTCGTGTCGAGGATGGACGCGGACTCCCTGCGGTCTATGCCGTATTCCTCGGAGATGGTGCTCGCCAACGGGTTCGCCATGACGATGGCCACGGTGTTGTTGGCGGTGGAGACGTTCATGATACCTACAAGGACGGCGATCCCCGCCATTCCTCCGCGGAGGTTCTTGAACTTCTTCCTGATCCATTCGAGGACGGCTTCGAAACCGCCGTACTCTATTACCAACGCCACGATGGCGGCGACTGTTATGGCGACCATCGAGGTCTCGAACATCCCCGAGATACCTCCACCGATGTTTGTCATGAGGTCGAACGCCTCCATACGGCCCGTGCCTATCATGATCGCCGTACCGCTGACCATTCCGACCAGGAGCGATAGGAACACGTTTACACCGGCAATACTCAGTGCCAGTACGAGTACGTACGGTACCATGAGGATCATGTCGAAATCGTGTTCCACGGCACCTCCCCCGTACGAGGGGACGGAGATCAGTGCGAAAACCACCGCCGATACGACGGCCGCCGGCAGGGCGTAGTAGATGTTCATCATGAACTTGTCCTTCATTTTACACCCCTGTCCCTGACAGGCCGCGATGGTGGTGTCCGAGATGAACGAGAGGTTGTCCCCGAACATGGCCCCTCCGAGGACCGCACCGACGGTCAGGGGGACGGAGAATCCGGTGGCCTGGGCCACGGCGATGGCGATGGGCGAAACCAGGGCGATGGTTCCTACGGAGGTACCCATCGCGAGGGATACCAAGGCCGCCACGACGAACATGACGACCACGGAGTACTCGGGAGGGATGACGCTCAGGAAGAAGTATGCCACGCTCTCGGCGCTGGAACGTCCGACTATGCCCACGAACGCCCCTGCGCACAGGAAGATCAGTACCATGAGGATGATGTTGGGATTCCCTACACCTTTGGCCATTATGGCGATCTTGGAGTCGAAGTCCAGTTTCCTGTTCTGGAGCACGGCCACCATGAGGGCGAACAGGAAGACACCTACCACGGGGACCTGGTAGAACCCCTGGGAGATGCCCATCCCGTATTCGAACACGATGCCGAGACCGAGATAGGCCACCACGAACACCGCGATGGGCAGCATGGCCTTCATATTCGGTTGGACGGTCATTCTATCATCGGTCCGCCGTTTCTCCGTCTTCGGGGCATTTCGTGCTGTCGATCCTCTTCATGACGTATACCGATACGAACAGGAGGGCGACGGACATCGCGAGACATACGAACTTGTTCTCGATGAACCCTGCGAAGACGAACGACACGCAGCTCACCATACCCACCAGGAGCGTGTACGGCAACTGCGTAGCGACGTGGTCTATCAGGTTGCATTGGGCACCTGCGGACGACATGATGGTAGTGTCCGACACGGGGGAGATGTGGTCGCCCCACACGGCACCGGCCATGCATGCGGAGGTGGAGATCAGCATGAGGTCGTAGTTGGTGGAGAACACTCCTGCGACGACGGGGATGAGGACACCGAAGGTTCCCCAGGAGGTACCGGTACAGAACGCGATGAACGCTCCGAGGAGGAAGAACGCCGCAGGCAGGAACTTCATCAGTTCGCCGGAGTTCCCGATGAGGTCGTTGACGAACACGTCCACGTGGAGGGCGGAGGTCATTCCCTTGAGGGTCCATGCGAACACCAGGATGAGGATCGCGGGGACCATGGCCTTGAATCCTGCGGGGACGGCCTTCATGCAGTCGTCCAGGGTGAGGACCTTGCGGACACAGTAGTAGAGCATGGAGAACACGAGGGCGGCCAGACTTCCCATGGCGAGACCGACCGATGCACTGCAGTCTCCGAAGGCCTCGATCAGACCTACGCCGTCGAAGAACCCTCCCGTGTAGAGCAGACACAGGATGCAGGCGACGATGAGGGAGACGATTGGGAGCACAAGGTCGAATATGCATCCGCGGGGGTTGGAGACGACCTCTATCTCCTCGTGTCCTTCGGAGACATGGCTGTGGAGGATGCCTTTCTCGGCGTCCTCCTCGAACCTCTTCATGGGTCCGAAGTTCATGTTGAGGAGGATGACCATGAACACCATGATGATGGTGAGGATGGCGTAGTAGTTGTAGAAGATGGCGTTGCAGAATATCTCGAACCCCTGACCGTCGTAGACGGTCCCGTCGAGACATCCGCTGACGGCGGCCGCCCATGAGGATATGGGGGCGATGATGCAGATGGGTGCCGCGGTGGAATCGATGAGGTATGCGAGCTTGGCCCTGGAGACCTTGTAACGGTCGGTCAGGGGACGCATGACGCTTCCCACCGTGAGGCAGTTGAAGTAGTCGTCCACGAAGATCAGGATACCGAGGACGGTGGTCGCGATCTGTGCACCTACACGGGACTTCACATGTTTGGAAGCCCATTCGGCGAAGGCGGAGGATGCCCCGGACCTGCTCATGAGCGCCACCATGGCGCCCAGGAGGACGAGGAACATCACGATACCTATGTCGGGGGACTCTATGAACCCGACCCCTTCCCCGCTGGTGTTGACGAGCAGGTCGAAGGCGACAGGGAGGTTGAACCCCGCAAGGTACAGGGCACCCACGAGGATACCCAGGAACAGCGAACTGTAGACCTCTTTGGTCACCAGTGCGAGGACGATTGCGACGACCGCCGGGATAAGGGCCCAGGCGGTGCCGATGAAGTGGTCGCTGCCGACGTTTCCGTCGACCACCTGATAGTAGACAGGGGCCAGGACGAAAGCGAAGGCGAGTACAGCGACCAACACGATCTTGTTGATTATCGAGCGGTCCATGTAAAACGCTTCCAGTAAACGGTATGGTTTACAGAATCGGATATGTGTTAAAATATGTAAGGGTGCGTTGGATGGATACAATGTCGGTTATTGTACGGTCCATCCTCGTTTCCGCTATATACGGGATCGGCGATCACCCCTCCATGAGGCTCGCAGAGGCACTTAAGGAGAAGGCCGACCTTTCCACCAGGTTGGAGGAGCTTCCTTCCAGGCTCGAGAACAACGCCAAGGTACAGCAGGGCGAATCGCCTGCGGAAGACCCCGCACAGCTCCTGAAAGAGCTCGAGGAGACCGCTTCCAGGTTCGCGGAGCTCGGTTGGAGGATCAACCAGACCAACGCCTCCGTCAGATGCAAGGACGGAAGGAGCATAACCCAGCTCATCGCCGAACGCGATATGTACAAGAGGAAAGCACAGCTTCTGCGCGGACTGATCGATTCCGCAAGTCGTCTGGTGTCACGCCATTCGCAGTCCGAGATCGTGGTGCAGAGCACCGTGGACGTCTCCGCCCTCCGCAAGAAGGCCGACGACTACTCCAAGCTCGCCCGTGAGACGGACAACATCGTCCAGGAACTGAACTGGACCAACGATCTGCTCTGAAAGGGTTCAGGTGTAGTCCGAGGGGCGGATGCAGACCCCGTCACAGGGTATTTTGTGACATTATGGTGACCGTGGGCAGGTCGAAACATATCGTTCGCCCATGACGGTTAACCCGTATCGTCATCTTCATCGTTACCACCGTGCATCGACCGAGGGCGAGGGAGGGTCAGGGGACGTCCCTTTCAGGGTCCTATATATAATAATCATTATTAGGTGGCCGTATCCAGCGATAACCGTTAATATGGTGTCGTAGAATCAAGGCAAAAAGAGGTTATACACCATGCACAAGAAAATGAGAGCATCAAGGCGTTCTATGGGAATGAATTACGCGATCCGCGAAGTCACAGTACCCGCTGCCGCCGCCGCTGCCAGGGGCATGAAGATGTATAATTTCAACATCGGAGACCCCAACAAGTGGGATTTCGAGACCCCCGAGTATTTCAAGGAGACCCTCAGGAACGCCGTCGACAACACCGACAACGGATATGGGGATTCCCAGGGAAACCTCGACCTCCGTCAGGCCATCGTCCGCAGGGAGTACGAGAAGAACGGCGTCTCCATCGATGAGAAGGACGTCTACGTGACCGCCGGTGTGACCGAGTGCATCAACGTCATGATGGGTGCGATGATCGAGCCCGGAGACGAGGTCCTCGTCCCTGGTCCCGGATACCCTTCCTATGCACAGTACATCGGGTTCTACGGCGGAAGGCCCGTCTCCTACAGGCAGATCGAAGAGGAGGACTGGAGACCCGATATAGACATGATCCGTGACAGGATCACCAACAGGACCAAGGCCCTCGTCGTCATCAACCCCAACAACCCCACCGGTGCAGTCTATTCGGAGAAGGCCCTCAGGGAGATCGGGGATATCGCCGCGGAATACGACATCCCCCTCATCTCCGACGAGATCTACGACAAGATCGTCTTCGATGGTGATTTCTTCTCCATGTCCCGTCTTTCCAACGACGTCCCCCGTGTGATCCTCAACGGATTCTCCAAGGTCAACCTCATGCCCGGATGGAGGCAGGGATACTGCTACTTCATGGACA
>JAKSHW010000055.1 GCA_024399195.1 archaeon
GCGGAGAGCATGTCTTTTCCTTCGCATTTGTACCATCCGTTGGTCTTACCGTCGAATCCGGCAAGATAGAGGTAGAAGGGACTCTTGTACTCGAGGGGCTTGTAGTCCTTGTCTGTGAACGGTCCGCCGTTCTTGAGCTTGTTCCCGTTAGGCGTGTCGGTGGGGCAGACCTTGTAGACGTTGTTACCGAACTTTCCATCGAAGTCATATTCGCTGTACGTGATGTACAGGATGTTTCCGACGCAGTCGGTGATGACAGGTCCGGTCACGAAGTATCCCATGTAGGGGGATTCCACGGAGGCGGAGGTGTACTCGAAGATTCCGTATCCGATCTGGTTCTTGGTATCGGACTCCTTTCCGTCGATCGACACGATCCAGCCTTTGTCGCTGATGTCGTACTTCACTTTTCCATTATCGAACGCGTTCTTCACACCGTCTATGACGGTGGTTCCTTCGCCGGTATACCATCCGTCAACCGTTCCGGTACCGTCGACGAAGACATAGTAGGTGTCTTTCTTCTCGTCGTTTCCAGTGAGCATGAAGACGGCCGCTACGGCAACGATGGCCACGACGACCACCGCGAGGACGGCTATGATTTTCTTAGACATTCTGATTCCTCCGAATCATAATTGGAATTCTTATCCAATCTTACCGAAGTATTTTCATATTCAGTATTTATGGTTGAGGGGAGATATATCCAATCCATCCTTATGTTTAGCCAGTTTGTCAAAAACCAATGTAATGTGGTGTACTGTTGGTTGTACAGTATATCCAATAGACCTTAGATTTATTACCTATGGATTAATTCTATCGTCCGATAATTATGGAGATTACGCCCAGAAAGGAGCTTTCGGCTCTCGGCAAGACCGTCCATGGCGGTCAGGCCTGGAGGCTCGAAGGAATAGAGGATTACAGTCAGAATCTAAATCCTCTAGGGCCTCCTCCCGGAATCGCAGACGTCATGGTCTCTGCCGTAGATGCCCTCGGACATTATCCCGATGCAGGCTGCGAGAAACTGAAGAAGGCTCTCGCCGACTATTACGGGCTGTCTCCTGAAAACGTGATCATCGGAGCCGGTTCTTCCGAGATCATCCGTAATTTCCCGTTCGCGTTCATCGAACCCGGCGAGAGCGTTCTCATACCCAAACCCGGTTTTGCCGAGTACACCCAGCAGTGCAGGCTCGCAGGTGCCGAGATCGACAACTATATCCTTGCACGTGAGAACGATTTCCATATCGATGTGAACGCCCTGTTCGAGCAGTTGGATTCCAAGCATTACAAGGCGTTGTACATATGTAATCCCAACAATCCTACCGGAAGGGTGGAGAACAAGGAGACCCTTGTCAGGATCATCAGGCACTGCGAGGAGATCGGTACGATGGTGTTCCTCGACGAGACCCTTCTCGCACTCGTGAGGAACTACGATTCGATATCCCTGATATCGATGATCAACGATTTCACCAACCTCATCATCGCCGACTCGTTCACCAAATCCTTTGCGATCCCCGGAATGAGGGTGGGATTCGCCTTCACCTCCCCTGAAATAGCTGCGGAGATGGAGAAGGTCATGCTCCCCTGGAACATCGGTACCATAGAGCAGGCTGTGGCGAGACGTATCGTCACCACCGAGATGGACTACATGTTCACCGGTGCCAACATCCTCGCCAAGGAGTCGGAGGTCCTGCATTTCGACCTTGCCGGCCTCGGATTCCCCGTGACCGGTGTCTCGGATTCGTTCTTCTATTTCGTCCCTATAGACGAGCTCAAGCTCACAGGTGAGCGTTTCTGCGATATGATGCTCAAAGAGGGCATCATGGTCAGGAACTGTTCCTCGTTCGGTCCCGAGTATGCGAACTACGTCAGGTTCTGTGTGAAGGACCGTGAGCGTAACCAGAAGTTCGTAGAGGCGGTCAAAAAGGTCCTCACCTCCCTCGAAGGATGATCCGATGGAAATATGGATGGATGCCCTGGTCATTGTCATCCTGACGTTCCTCATCGACCGTTACCTCGGGGATCCCTCCAATACATACCATCCGTTGAGATGGATGGGGAATTTCCTCGATGCCATAGACCGTAGGATAATCGACCGTAAGTCCTGGAAGACCGCGGTCATGGGATTCGTCGGATACGCCGCGGTACTGATAGTGTTCGGCGGTATCGCTATGCTGATAACCACCCTTGTGAGGTTCGGTCTCGGGGATATAGGTACGTTCTCAGTGGCCGGTGTCGATTGCAGTGTAGGGGAGATAGTGTGGCTTTTCGTCACCGCGTACCTGTTCAAGATCTGCTATGCGCTGTTCGCCTTCAGGAAATTCTGCAAGCCCATCGAGGAGGACCTCGTGAACGGGGATCTCGAAGCGGCCGCGGACAAGACGCAGATGATGGTCAACAGGAAGATGAAGGGGATGGACCTCCCCCATATCACATCCTCTTGCTGTGAGACCATTTCCGAGAACCTCGTGGACAGCGTGGTCTCGCCCCTTTTCTATTTCGGACTGTTCGGACTTCCCGGTGCGATCATGTTCAGATGTGCCAACCTCATGGACGCCATGTGGGGGCATAAGGACGAGAGGAGGTTCGTGCTCGGACACTTCCCGGCCATATGGGACGACGTACTGGGATTCGTTCCTTCCCGCATTTCCCCCGTGTTCGTCGCCTTTGCGGGAAGGCTTATGCGTATCAAAGGATACAGAAGTGCCATCAAGGCCTCGATAAAGGAACACCGCAAAACACCCAGCCCCAACAGCGGATGGCCTATGACCGCGGTGGCGGCCGCTATGGGAAACTCCTTCGAGAAGGAAGGGGTCTATGTCATGGGCGAAGGTCCTTTGCCCGAGATATCCGATATACCAAAATGCTATCATCTGGTCGAGCTTACCTCGATCCTGTTCCTTATGGTCGTCTGTTTCCCCTTGGCCGCCGTCATCGGGCTCAATGTGCAGATGTGTTTCGAAGAGTTCATCCACGGAATCCTCGGAGGTTTCTGAATGGGATATGTCAAGTCTGTAGAGATTCACGAAGAAGAAGATTACATGGCGACCGCTGTCATGCGTTTCACGGAGAGGATGGAGGTCCTCAGCAACGCACCGTTGAACGGCGGTACCGTCTCCACCGATTGTATTTTCATCATGCAGGTCCCCCACAAGTGGGACTGTATGGACTATATGACCGTCCTTAAGGACAAGGTGGCCCAATATTCCCTTCCCGAGGATTCGGTGGGGTTCATGACCGCGGCCGAGGTGAAATACGTGTTCACCTCGGTGGACGATACGGTCCCCGAAGGCGAAGTATCCGTAATGGCCACCGCCGGTGTGACCAACTGCGTATGTGCGGGTGACGAGCTCGACCGTTGGGAAGAGAGGACCAAAAGGTCGGCCGAGATAACCAGAAGACTTCTCGGTGGTACCATCAACATCGTTGCAGTGGCACCTGTACCTCTCTCCGAGCCTGGAAAGGTGAATCTCATGATACCTCTCGTCGAGGGCAAATCCCTCGGGATGAGGGACAGGGGATACGAGGAGACCGGGACCACCTCCGATGCCATGGCGGTCGTATGCCCTATAGGCGAGGACAGGGTCGAGTTCACCGGTACCGGCACCAATGTCGGAATGGCCGTCGGAAGATCGGTCAGGAAAGCAGTCGCGGAATGTCTCAGGAAGAGAGGGGAGAGCGCCGAACCGCGTGACGCCCTCACGCTTCTCGGCAAGGCAGGGGTCACCTGCGAGATGCTCTGGGAATGTGCTTCCGCATGCGGACTGGGCGAGGCGGTCAAGGAGGAGTTCTTCGATATCCTCAGGTCCATGGCCGAAGACACCGACATATGCACGCTGGTGTACGGGTACATGGTGTCCGGACGTCTTGCAGACTGCGGATGTATCTACGGTCAGATGGACGGGGAGACCCCCGACGTCCTTGTGGACGGGACCTTGGCGATGTTCCTTGCAGGGAAGATCTCCGAGAGCAGAGGCGGTGATGCGACCATAGACCTGGTACGTATGCACCCTCTGAACGAATACCGCATCTCCGACTATGTGGAGAACCTGACCTACGGTCTCGTGGCCGGAGTCGTCGGATACATGACGGGGTTTTCGGATGACTGACGATTTCATTGAACCTGAACCGGCGAAGAAAGGGTTCGCCGCAGTGATAGCCGCCCTCAAGGGAATGCTATCCTTCTTCACCCTTATACGCCTCGACGTGGGGATGGACGAGTTCGAGGCCATGGAACGCAATTTCTGGCTGGCCCCGATCATCGGTGTGCTGAACGGTCTCGTGGCGTTCATAGTATGTGTGATACTGGGTCGTTTGGATTTCGGACTGCTGGTATGTTCCGCTGCGGCCCTTCTGTCCATGTACCTGTTCTCCAAGTTCCTCCATTTCGACGGACTGACCGATTTCGGAGACGGTATGATCGTATCCTCCGGTAAAAGGGAGGATCACGTCCGTGCATTGAAGGATTCGTTGATAGGTGCGGGCGGTTTCGGTGTAACCCTGACCGTCGTCCTGTTGACGGTCGTGTTCTACAATCAGATAGGTTCCACCCTGTCCGCTTCTGCGGAACAGTATTTCCTTCCTCTTGCGATGGTGGCCCTCTCTGTAGAGATACTCATAAAGAACTCCATGGTTGCCGCTGCGGCCTTCGGTATGCCAAGTAACGGGATGGCCGCAAGACAGGTCAGATGCACGTCCCTCGGTTCACTTGCAAAGTCCACGATTCTCACGGTGGTCCTTCTGTTGGTGATCAACATTGTCATGTTCCATGTCGTGTCGGAACCCATGTATCCATTCAGAAACGTGTTCGAAACCCTTAGAGGTACGGGATATCTGATCTCGTTTGTACTTGCTGTGGTCACGTCCGTTCTGGTCGGATACGTCATGGCACGTAAGGCGAACAAGACCTTCGGATTCGTCAACGGAGATATCCTCGGTGCCACCAACGAGGTTTCCCGCTGTGTCATCCTTCTTGTGATCTCCGCGGCATTGGGGCTGATGCTCTGATGGAGGCTTTGGTCAACGCGGGTGGAAAAGGTACCCGTATGGGGGTTTGTGGGATAGAGAAACCCATGCAGATCGTCGGTGGGGAACCGGTGATAGGGCATGTGGTCGACGCTATGGTGGGTGCGGACAGGATCGACAGGTTGGTCGTGTCCGTGAGCCATAACACCCCCATGACCGAAGCGTATCTCAAGGACAGGGGTGTGGAGACGGTCCGCACCTCGGGGGAAAGTTTCATGGACGACCTCCATCAGGCGTTTTCCGTCCTTACAGGGGATTTCGTCCTTACAAGTCCCTCGGACATCCCTCTAATGACCTCCGAGGTCCTCAATGACGTGGTGGATTCGTTCAGACCTGAGATGCAGTCGATGATCGTCCTCATCGAAGAGGAGGTCGTGAAGAGCATGGACATCATCCCTTCGTTCTCTATGCCGTTGGACGGTGACAACTGGGTCCTTTCCGGAGTGTCCGTGATGGACCGTAAGGCCACTCTCGATGGGGTGTATCTGCGTGAAAGCTATCTGAAGACCAAATGGAAGGAATTGGCGGTCAATGTAAACACCCCTGGAGAATTGGAGACTGCAAGGAATCTTTTCAACCATTTAGACGGTATTTGAATGTATTTTTAGATTCATTCAATGTTCATTATATTTATTAATTCATTTTAATTGAAATATTTATGATTTTTTAATTAAATGAATTAAAATTGTATCTATTAATATTAATTGAACACGATATTTTAAATAATATGATACATGTATCAGTAGGTATATATGACCAATTGTATCAATCGATATTGATATCTATATTGGGGCAAGGTCTGAAGTTCATTATGGTACGATCGTATCGGGCCGTGGTGATGTTCAGGTCCGATGGCGATGATACTATGGATAATTATTACAAGGGAAGAAACGCGGTTTGCAACAAGTGTGGTCACAGGTGGAACATACGTACCTCCACAGACGTTCCCAACAATTGTCCGAAATGCCGTACAACGAAATGGAACGAGACCTATTACGACCATAAATGTCTGGTCTGCGGCCATTCCTGGAGGTCATATGTATCCAAACCGTTGAGATGTTCTCTTTGTTTTTCATCACGTTGGAACAAAGGCAATGTACCGAAGATCGTCCACAGTATACGCAGGGTGAAACCTATCGCAGAGGACGAAGTGATCCGCAAGATCTGTCTTCTCCATGACCAGGGTATGGATTCGTATAACATCGGAAAGGAACTCGGTATCCCTCTCAGTATCGTCATGTCCGTTATCGTCGAAAAGTATTCGACACTCCCTACGGACGAGTGACCGTTGATATGGTCGCCGTACCCTGTCGTACGGGATTTGTGAAGGTCGTCCCTCAGTCAGATGAATAAACTAAAGGACACGGTCGCGGTCCGACCATGTCCTTCTGAAGTTTCACTCGGAAGTCTCGGCCTTCTTCTTGCGGGTCGTCGTCTTCTTTGCAGTGGAAGTGGACTTCTTCGCTGTAGTGGTTTTCTTTTTGGCGGTGGTCTTCTTCTTGCGTTTGTCATCGACAATGACCGTGACGACCTTTCCGACCTGGTTTCCGGACTCTACAGGTTCCCCGTTGTCACCTGTCACCGCGGCGGCCTTACGTTTTGCACGGGTAGGACAGTCCATGTTAATACATTCCGTGGTGGTTCCCAATGTAACGGTAGGTGCACCGCATTCGGGACAGGGGGTCTTTGCGGAGGTTATGGTACCTCTGGGCCTGAGCGGATAGGTCTGGGTGCATCCAGGCCATTTGGAACATCCCGCAAAGCGTCTTCCGGCCTTAGAGTACATCATCCTGATGGTACCTTCCTTACAGGTGGGGCAGGGTCCGAGGTCGTTCTTCTCGGTGTTGTCCTTGCATTTGGGGTCGATACACTGTGTGGACGGGGGCATTCCCTTCCTGATGACCTTGATCTGTGCGAGGTTGCAGACAGGGCAGGTGGTCTCGGTCATCTGTATAAGGGCACCTTTGGGCAGAGGGTATGCACAGGAGCATTCGGGATAGTTCGAACATCCGATGAAGTTTCCGTTCTTGGACTTCTTGATGATCAGACTGTTTCCGCATGCGGCACATACTCCGACGTACTGCTGTTTCTTCAGTGCGGCCTTGATCTCGTCACCGATGATCTCTGATTCGCTGTCGATCTTGACGGCCACGTCGTAAAGCATGTTCTGCGATTCCTTCACGACCTCGTCGAGGGTGCGTGCCCCGTCGGTGATGCTGAGCATATCGTCCTCGAGCCTTGCGGTCATAGCAGGTTCGGTGATACCTCCTCCGTGGTGTTCCAACGCCTTGGTGAGGGCTATACCGGACGCGGTGGGGATCAGGTAGTTGCCCTGCACGTAGTTGCGTGAGAACAGTTTCCCGATGATGTCGTGCCTGGTGGATTTGGTACCTAGCTGGAGACGGTCCATCTCCTGGATGAGGGAACCCTGGTTGTACCTGTACGGGGGTTTGGTCTGGTCCTCGTCGTTGGTGATGCCTCTGACCTCTACTTTGTCGCCGATGTTCATCTCGGGTACGCGGGTGTCGGTGGCCTTCAGGTACTTCTTGTAGTATTTCTTCCAGCCGAGCTCCTTCTGAACGTATCCGTCGACGAGGAAGTTCTCTCCAGCTACCTGTACGGTGGCCTTGGTGATCTCCGCCATGGCGTTGGGGGCCACGGTGGCGAGGAACCTCCTTGCGATGAGCTCGTAGAGCTTCCATTTGTCTCCCTTGAGCTTGGCGGAGGTGGCTCCGGCGGTGGGATATATCGGAGGATGGTCGGTGGTCCTTCTCTTTCCTCTGGAGGGGACGATCTTCTCCTGTTTCAGGATCTCCTCGGCCTCGTTGGAGAATTCGGACTCTTTCAGTTTTTCCAGAACCCCTTTGAGACTGAGGCTCTTGGGGTACTCGGTGTTCTCCGTACGGGGGTAGGAGATGTATCCTCCGGTGTAGAGGTCCTCCGCGATCTTCATGGCCGCGGAAGGGGGGATACCGATCTTGTTCGCCTCGACCTGCATGGCGGTGGTGTCGAAGGGTGGAGGCCTGTACTCCTCCTTCATACCTTTTTCATAGGACGTTACGACACCTTCCTTCTCGTCCTTGGTGCGGTTGTAGATGTCCTCGGCGACCTCCTTCTCCCAGATCTGTCCCTTCTCATGGGTTCCCTTGAATGCAAGCATTCCGAAGCTTCCCTTGACGGTCCAGTAAGGAGTGGGGACGAAGTTCTCGATCTCCTCGTTCCTGTCGACGAGGAGTTTCAAGGTAGGGCTCTGTACACGGCCCACGGACATGAAGTTCTTTCCTACCTGTCCGGAGGACAGGGATATGAGCCTGGTGAGGACGGCTCCCCAGGAAAGGTCCACGATCTGTCTGGCCTCGGCGGCGTTGGCGAGCTTCTCGTCGGGTTCGACCAGGTTGGCGAAGGCGTTCTCTATCTCGCCTTTGGTAAGGGCGCTGAACTTGGCCCTTTTGACCTTGCCCATATCTACGTTGGCGGCCTTCACGGTCTCCATACCGATGAGCTCTCCTTCACGGTCGTAGTCGGTCGCGATGATGATCTCGTCGGATTCACGGGAAAGTTCGGTGATCTTGTTGAGAATGGATTTGACACGTACGTTCTTGATCTGGGGTGCCTTGACCAGATCCACAGGGGAGTTCTCCTTCCAATCGCTGTACGCATCGGGGTAGTCGAGCTCCATGATATGACCGCGCAGACTGACAACGTTGTACTCGTCGTTATCGACGGCGAACGTGATGGACGTCACACCGCCCGCGGAAGCGGAATGCGAGTTGCCGTCGGACAGGATGGTGGCGATCCTCCTTGCGGCGTTCGCTTTCTCGGTTATGATCAGTATCTTCATTAAGGGCGTGTATCCACTTTCTAGGTTTATAAGTCTGATTGTCTCGCTATCTTATAGAATAATATATGATATATTATAATATAAGAGCAAAGGGAAATTGGTTTTACATACACTTCTTCTGTACCGTCTACGGATGGATTCATTCCGAATCCCTTCCGCGAATTGTATTTTAACGTACAGGTGCATCATACGGCCATGTCATCCTTGGAGTCTGTCATGGAAGCCCTCAGGAACCATCCTGCAGTGGTGGAACCGTTCCTTTTGGACAAGGATGCCACCGAAAAGATATTCGGGGAGGAAGGACGCACTCCTTCCGCATTGGGAATGCCGTTGGAGAACCGTTCCCTCAAGGAGTCGTTGAAACGTTCCGTTCATATATGTATGGTCGGGAAGGGGATGTTGGACCGCACCCCGTTCCACAGCCTGGTCATGATGAACTCCGACGACGAGGTCGTAGGTTACGATGTACGTCCCGAAGAGAAGAAGGAATTGGAGGGAAGGGACGATCTGATATGGGTCTCGGAGGATTTCTTCATGGACCCTTCTAAGATGACGGGGGAGGTACGCAACGTCCTCTGTCCCCAGGAGATGAGGGAGTTCGAGAAGGAGTTCGGTGTGAAGAACGCCATCAATATGTTCATCTCCCCCAACACCGACGAGTTCGTCCGCAGGATGTTCGGGATACCGAGGGACCCCAATGTGTTCACCTCGGTGATCTCGTTCGATCTACAGGGATGAGGAAAGGACCCTGTCCGCCAGACCTTCGTACAGACTTGTGTACCTGAGGGTCTTGACGAAATCGATACCCGTCTCAGTTTCATGCCCGTCCATCATGATTGTTATATGGTTCGCATCGGTGTAGTATGTGCATTCCACACTGGTCTCCACGGTGAAGTATTTGTTACATCTGAAATGACCCAAAGGTGTGGGAAGGTCCTCGACACCTAGGAAGACCCTGTCGAACGTCGGCATCACGAGGGTGTAACGGAACTCGTTCGCCGTCATGTGGTTTATCGCTTCGTTATCGCCGTTCTTTACCCTGACCTCCAGGATCCCTTTCTCGTCAATATCCATCACTTCGTATGTTATCGCGACCGCTATCTGTACGCCCGCCACGTAGCTGATGTAGTCGTACACGATGCTGTCTCCTACGGTGACCTCCTCGCGTATGACCAGTTCGTCGGTGTATCCCTTCTCGATGGCCGAAGGAAGCACCACCGCCCCCACCACGATGAGGACGATGGCGATGAACACCATCTTCATGCGTCTGTCCGTTCCGACACCTCCCTGTCGATCTCTTCCGAAAGTTCTTCGCATCCGTCCTTTTCAATGATCTTCAGACGTACGAAGACCCCGCCGTCACCGTAGATGTACAGGAAACCGTCCTCTTCGAAGACGGTCCTCAACGGAAGGGTGAGCCTGGGAACGGACTGGACCCCGCCGTTCAACGATACCACGGATATATTGACGGTATCTTCGCCCCTCTTTCTGAAGAAGGTAAGTCCCTGACGTTCCGAACCGGTCAGCGGTATGTACGCCTCCATCTCCGTCACCGGGTTCTCTACAGGCCTCCATAAGGTGTCGTCCGTCCCTATGATGAACGGTACATGGTCTCTGTCGATGCCTATCCCCCTTTCCGTGATCAAGGCGGGGGTGAGCGGGTCCGCGTTCCTTCTCATACGGGTGTCGTAGGTGGAGATCTCCAGATCAGGGGTCATCAGAAGTCCCATGTACAGTCCGAAGGATATGAACGCGGGTATGGCGTTCGGTTCCTGTATCAGGATATATTTCCAAGGGATGTTACTGACACGCAGGAACAGGGCGGCGACCACCTGGAGACCCACCATCAGTCCTACGATCACCAGCATGCGACGGGTGTTGTATTTCTGTCCCTTGCTAAGCAGATAGGTGCAGACCGTCATGAACACGGAGAGCACGAAAAGCAGCAGGGACATATCGAAACGTCCGGTTATGACCGAATCGATATGGAATATCAGTATGTCGAAGGCTATGGTGTATCCCAGTATCACCGCGGTGGTGTGGAAGTCCCTCTTCTCACTGAAGAACGCATACGCCCCTCCGAGGGTAAGGATGGAACCGGCGAGGTATCTGTTCACGGCCTGTGGTCCGATGGACAGTCCTGCGATTATGCTGACGATCTCCAGGATACCGCTCACCATGATGGCCGCCGAGGCTATCCTGTCCATCTTCTTCAGTAGTGACAGTTCAGCACCTCCAGTTTAGCCTCGGGTATGTCCTCGTTCACGAGGGGACGTATGGGAAGTCTTATGTTGGAACCGTCAGGACGGTACATCACCAGGACACCGTCCTTTCCATCGTCCTCTATGTACGAATGGACGATGTCGAACCTGTTGGCGAGGAGTATGCTTTCGTCGTCCCTGTCGGTCACCGTGAAATGCATCTTCCCGTCCCCTTTCCATTTCTGTATGATGAAGTACGTCCTGCGGTACCCGTTCCTTATGTCGAAACGGTATTCGCATTCCACAGGTCCGTGCACATCGGTGTTCCATCCGGACCTGTCCTCGAACATCTTGGAAAGGACCTCGGCCTCGGAAGGTCCGATCCCGGCATACGGGTCGAACACATATGTGGAACGGATGCGGTCCATCTTGGTGACGTTCTTCTCGACCGTGAGGTTCATACGGATCTCGTTGGATTCCAACAGGCAGAAAAGGACGAGGAACTGCATCATATAGAAGAAGATGTTCGGATAGTCGTAGAGAAGTTCGGTGATCTTCTCTCCCCTGAGGACCAACGCATAGCCTATGAGCAGGTACATCGAGGAGAAGCAGGCGCCGGAGATCTTCAGACCGTATGTCCTGCGGGACCTTTTGGTGCAGAAACAGTATCCTGAATAGAAACAGCTCACCGACAGGCATAACGTGACGAACGCATACAGGTATATCGCACTGGATGCGACGCCTATACCGTACCTGTCGTAGGTGATGAAGGATTCCAAGGCCACGATTATCCTACTGAGCCCGAGACCTATCGAATACATTCCGACGACCGATACTATGGAACGTCTTGAGGCACCTATCGTGACCGAACCCATGATTATAGATACCATCGGGGCGGCGATATCGGAGATCCGGATGTCACCGTCGTTGACCACTGTGAAAAGGTGGACCAGTCCGAAGGTCAACATGACCACTCCGACGAGGGCACCAATGGTGGGCATGGCACGTTTGACGAAAAGGTCGGCGTCGTTCGCGGATTCTATGAACTTGAGAGTTTCCGCATCGACTGTTTTTCCAGAGTCCATCACGAACTTCCTCCTGTTAGGTCGGATTATTCTATCCGCTAATATATTCGTTCGTCCCTCCTCCGACCGATAGCAGATGATAATCTATTTCACAGGTACCGGAAACTCCAAGTTCGTGGCGGACGTCCTTGCAGAGGAGTTAGGGGACGAGACCGTATCCCTCAACAACATATTGAAAAACGGTCTTCCCAAGAGGTTCTCCTCCGAGAAGCCCTATGTGGTCGTGTCTCCCATATACGCATGGAGACTCCCCTCCTTTGTGTCCGATTTCATTTCGGATGCGGTATTCGAGGGTGACAGACGCATGT
>JAKSHW010000056.1 GCA_024399195.1 archaeon
GTGGAACGGAGAAGGACGTAAGGCTTATCCTCGAACGTTATGACCTCGCTGTCTATTCCGTAGACGTCCATGATCATATCGGATTTGATGACGTCCTCGGCCTTACCCTGTCCGTACACCACCCCGGGAGGGCCCATGACGATTATCCGGTCCGCATATCTCGCAGCGATGTTGAGGTCGTGGCAAATCATGATGATCTGTTTCCCGGAAACGTCTGCTATCGCCTTCAGAAGCTCTGTCACATACACCTGGTGTTTGACATCGAGGTTCGCGGTGGGCTCATCGAGAAGAAGGATCTCCGTCTCCTGTACGAGACCGCGTGCCAATGCGACCCTCTGGTGCTGACCTGCGGAAAGCTCGTTGAAACCCCTCATAGCGAGGTCTTCGAGATCCAGCATGGCCATGGCACGATGTACGATCTCCAGGTCTTCGGGACGGGTCCCCCACTTCTGTTTGTTGGTTCTTCCGACCATGATAGTGTCTATAACCGGCATCGAGAAGACATCCCAGTTGGTGGCGGGGACATATCCCACGATGTGGGCGATCTCCATCTGTTTCATCTCGGAGATGTCCCTTCCGTTGATGCGCACTTTTCCCGCAGTGGGCTTATTGATCTTGTTTATACACTTGATCAGAGTGGATTTACCGACACCGTTAGGTCCGATGATACAGTAAAGCCCCGGCCCTTCAAGATCGAGATTGATGTCGTGTAAGACCTTTCCCCCGTTCTTATAGCCGAAATCCACGTTTTCGAATTCTACACGCACCATATCAACTCCAGATTTTGGAATCCTTTCTCAACAAAAGCCACAGGAACACGAATCCTCCGATGAAAGCCATGACGACGCCGACCTGGAGGACCACGGGTGCGAAGACCGTACGTCCCACAAGGTCTGCGGTGATCAGCAAAGTGGCTCCGAACAGAGCCGAACAGGGGATCAGGAACCTGTTGTTGGGTCCGATGAACATACGGCAGATATGGGGTGCGACGAGTCCGACGAAACCGATCATTCCGGTGAAACTGACAATGACCGCGCTCATAAGGGAAACAATAGCGAGAAGGATTATCCTAAGTTTGGTGGCATTGATCCCCATTGAGGTGGCGTTCTCGTCACCAGTCGCAAGGACATTGATCTTGCTCGAGAGCAACATCATGGACACCGTACCTACGAGGACAAGGACGAACATTATGGGGACTTCGTCCCAGCCTACCCTGGAGACGGAACCGACCTGCCATTCGTAGACGGCCTGAAGGTCGTTGGGGTTGGCCCACAACATCATAAGGGTGGTAATGGCGTTGAAGATGTACATGACCGCGATTCCAGCCATGATCATCGTCACAGGGGAACTCTTTCTGATCATAGAAAGTGATATGATGATCGCGGTAGGAATGAGGGAGAATACGAACGCATTGAGGACGATGGCATACTGACCTGCGATGACGGTCATACCTGCGGTAATGGCCATGGTCGCTCCGAACGATGCCCCCGAAGAGATTCCAGTAGTGTAGGGGTCCGCCAGGGGGTTGAGCAATGTACTCTGCATGACCGCACCCGCGACAGCTAATCCTGCGCCTGCGAGTAGACCAACAACGACCCTGGGCATACGGAGGGTCACGACGACGTAGTCCTTGAGACTGTCCTGAATATTGCCTGTAATGTGCTCCCATATGATGGCATATGATTCGAAGAACCCTATGTTGGAAGAACCACGTGTGACCGCGATACCTGCGACGGATACCGCGACTATGACGCATCCTACCATAAACAGATACTTTCTGAGAAGATACTTGCGGTAGTCATCATAAAGGTTCTTGGCTCTTTCAGTGGAATCAATATCCGCGGTCCATTTTCCGACCGCGTCGATTACAGACCTGCTTCTTACCGTTGGAGATACAGCGGTTTCTTTATCCATGGTCTTTTCTCCAAAAAGGAAACACCCGGTTTCCCGGGTGTAAAGATGTTTTACCTTACTGGTTCAGCTTATAGCAGATGAGTCCACCGCAATCGTGCACATCGGCATCGAGAAGGGTGAACTGGTTGATCGCCTGCTGGAGAAGGTCCCATCCAGTGGCCTCATCGAAGGTGTCAGGCCAGATGTAGGACGCAAGGAGTGCGAGACCGGAGACTCCGATACAGGTTCCGTAGATCTCGTAGTTGACTCCGAAGACCATTCCGTTCTGGTATGCCTTACTATACTTGAAGTAGGCAGCCCTTTCCTCGAAGACCTTCTGGACATCAGCGGGATCGGATGCATCGGTAGCGACGTTCCACATGGAGATGATGATCACATCGGGGTTGTAATCGAGAAGGATGCTCTCGATCTCGACCTGGTAGTAACCGTTGCCGTTAGCAGGCATGATATCGACCATGGGGAGATGGGACAGGGTCCACACGTCACCGAACTTGGCTCCGTTGGCACCGGTGGTGTCGACGTAGGTGGTCTTGTCGTTGGTGGTGTTGTATGCACAGACGAAAGTGTAGGGGTCCATTCCTGCGGTGTTCTCGGCGAGGTATGCCTCCATGGAGTCCATGTATGCGACATACTCGAGACCTTTGTCGGCCGCGGAAAGGAGGGTGCATGCGGTAAGCATCTCACCGACGACGTTGTAGATGGGGTTGTCCTGCTGTGCAGATGCACTCAGGAGAAGGTGGTCTACCTTTGCTCCGGAAGCCACGAGAGCCTCGTTAAGGGGGAGACTGAGGGATCCGAGGACAAGGGTGATGTCGCTATGGGAAAGGATGGTGTCAGTGAAGGAGGGGACATCGGATTTACTGTAGGTTCCTACAGAGGTGAATCCTTTGATTCCAGGGTATCTTCCTTCACTGCTGTTGTTGATAAGCTTGTCGACTGCGTATCCGACACGGTCGTAGATTCCTGCGACCTGGGCAATCATCATTCCATAGTCTGCGGTGACCGCGATCTTACCGGTGTTGGGGTAGTGGATGTAAGCATCGCTTCCATCGTATGCGATGTAGTATGCAATGGTCTCCTCATTGTTGATGAGCTTCTTGACCTGCTCGACATCCTTGGCGTCGATGACACCATCGGTGTTCGCATCTGCAAGATAGAACTTTTCCTTGTCCCAGGTGACGGTTCCGTCGATGATTGCCTGGATCATTGCGATATCGGTCTCATCAAGGACATCGTCGTGAGTTGCATTTCCGTACATGAGAAGCCTGTTGGTGATGTTCTTCTCGACTTCATCCATGTTGAAAGTGGGCTTGATGTCTTCGGTGGCCTTGAGGACGTCTACGATTCCCTTGACGGTCTGGAGGCAGGTGGGTCCTCCGTAGGTTCCGGAGAGTCCCATGCAGTAGATGTTCTTGTTGATGACCGCGGGGACGTTTGCATAGTTGGGGTTGGAGAGGACGGACTCGACGAGTGCCTCGGGGGTGTTACTTCCGAAGGCGATGAGGACCATTCCGGTGATATCAGTTCCGTCGATAACCTGTGCGTCGGAGACGGTCTTTCCTCCGGGGAACGCGTTGGTTCCGCCGCAGGCGATGAGCTCCTGTCCGACGAAGGAGGTGTCTCCGTATGCGGACCAGTTGTCACCGGACTTCTCCATGATGGCGATGGTTCCATTAGCCTCGATTCCCTTGACGGAATCGATAAGCGCCTGGTACTCCTTGATGAAAGCGGTGGTCTTTCCGGAAATGTCGAAGATCTTTCCGATATCGGTGTAGTCCTGGATCAGTCCGTTGACGGTCCTGTCTCCGGCCTGGGTGTTGAGGGACATGACGTTACAGTCGATCTTGTTCCAGAACTGGGTGGATCCGAGGGCCCACTGTCCGTCTCCGAAACTGCTCTTGTATCCGATGATGAAGTCAGGCTCAAGCTCGGTTGCAACGGCCTGGGACATGAGTCCGGAAAGGAAGTACTTAGAGTCCAATCTACCCTTAAGGGCATCATATTCCGCCTTTACGACGGGAGAGATCTCGTCCTCATCGTAGTAGACTCCGACGATGTACTCGCCGAGTCCGAGATAGAGGAGGAGCTCAAGTGCGGTGTCGTTTCCGGCGATGATCCTGGTGGGGGCCTTGGTGTAGGTCTGGGTGATCTGACCGGTGGTGTCGTTGGTGGTGATGGTAATAGGTCCGTCAGCATAGCTGCTGACCTTGGTGGTCTCTTTGAGGACGTCTACGATTCCCTTGACGGTCTGGAGGCAGGTGGGTCCTCCGTAGGTTCCGGAGAGTCCCATGCAGTAGATGTTCTTGTTGATGACCGCGGGGACGTTTGCATAGTTGGGGTTGGAGAGGACGGACTCGACGAGTGCCTCGGGGGTGTTACTTCCGAAGGCGATGAGGACCATTCCGGTGATATCAGTTCCGTCGATAACCTGTGCGTCGGAGACGGTCTTTCCTCCGGGGAACGCGTTGGTTCCGCCGCAGGCGATGAGCTCCTGTCCGACGAAGGAGGTGTCTCCGTATGCGGACCAGTTGTCACCGGACTTCTCCATGATGGCGATGGTTCCATTAGCCTCGATTCCCTTGACGGAATCGATAAGCGCCTGGTACTCCTTGATGAAAGCGGTGGTCTTTCCGGAAATGTCGAAGATCTTTCCGATATCGGTGTAGTCCTGGATCAGTCCGTTGACGGTCCTGTCTCCGGCCTGGGTGTTGAGGGACATGACGTTACAGTCGATCTTGTTCCAGAACTGGGTGGATCCGAGGGCCCACTGTCCGTCTCCGAAACTGCTCTTGTATCCGATGATGAAGTCAGGCTCAAGCTCGGTTGCAACGGCCTGGGACATGAGTCCGGAAAGGAAGTACTTAGAGTCCAATCTACCCTTAAGGGCATCATATTCCGCCTTTACGACGGGAGAGATCTCGTCCTCATCGTAGTAGACTCCGACGATGTACTCGCCGAGTCCGAGATAGAGGAGGAGCTCGAGTGCAGTGTCATTTCCGGCGATGATCCTGGTGGGGGCCTTGGTGTAGGTCTGGGTGATCTGGCCGGTAGAGTCGTTAGTGGTGACGGTCACGGTCTCATACTCAGGGGTGTTGTCCTTGAGGGAGAAGAACCAGGTTCCGTCGAATTTGACGGGGAGGAACTTGTTGAAGAAGTCCTTGAGATCAGATTCTGCATCACAAGTGAAATGCTCAGGATAAAGGGAGGATGCGATGTACTCGAATCCTGCGAAATCCCAGATCTCACGGGAGAGGGACATGTTGAGTGCGAACACGTTTCCGTTCTTGTAAGCCTGGAGGTCGGACCATCCTGTCCTTCCGTTGAAGATCTCGTTGATGGTCTTCTCGGCGTCATCGGCGTTTCCACCGAATCCGAGATTGAGGAACATGTTACCGTTGTTCCAGTCGGAACCAAGGACGATTATGTTCTCAGGGTCTTTGGTAAGAACATATGCGGCCTCGAGAGTTGAACTGCTCTCATTGCAGATACTGTCTGCGCCACAGAGGTATGCGATCCTTCCGAACAAGTAATCGTTACCCTGGGAGGTTCCAAGTTTATCGATACCGAACTGGAAAGGCTCGAGATACATAGTGGACCTGGTGATGGTTCCGTCCTTGAGAAGCTGGGCAGCTTTGTCGGTGACCGCGTTGACCTTTCCGGCATAGTAGTCGGAAATGTCCTTTGCACGGGACTCCTTTCCGAAAAGGGTTCCGAGAAGTTTCACGGACTCGGTAGCCTTGTCGACGTCCTCGCTGAGGAAATCGATATAGATGGTGGGGATTCCAAGCTTGGCGAAAGCGGTGTCGACTCCATTGTTGATGACGGTCTGCTTGTGGTGGATGGAGGTGATGAACGCCTCTGTTCCAAGAGTAGCCACATAGGCAGGGTCGAATCCTGCACCGACTCCACCGACCTTCTCAAGGTCCTTGAATCCGGGAACGTCTTTGCAGAATGCGTTGTAGATATCGGTACGGTACTGGTAGATGGAGTTGTCAACACCTACGAGGTACTTGGGGAGGTCTTTACCTAGAAGGGCTGCGAGGGTCATGAAGGGACCTCCGGAGCAGCTGTATCCGAGTACGACCTTGGATAAAGTCTTGTCAAATGTATAGGTCTTGCCATCGAGGTCGGTGATGGTTATCTCACCCTCGATGGGATCTGCGGGATCTATAGGATCGTCTTTCTTGTCGTCGTTGTTGTTGCCCATAAGGACGACCGCAGCGGCTGCAGCTGCGATGACAACGACCACAAGGACGATCGCAAGGATTTTCTTTGAATCCATGAGTATCACTTGGATTATTAGTCCGTCATTTAGGATGCACTAACATATTAAAGACTTTAGGACATATCATCCATTACTACCTGATGGATATACTATGTATTATAATCATTTTAAAATGAAAATATCATTGAACAAATACAATTCTTTATAATAAAAATAAAAAATAAGTGTTATTTACAAAATAGTGAAGTGTCTGGGGCTATGTAAACTCCAGACACTGGAACTTCACCATTCGGGAATGGGCGGTATGGCCGGACCTTTGTATTTGTGGGCCATGCGGACGGTCTGTGCACGTACCTCCGCGGCCTTCTCCACGGTTATTCCGGCGGCCTCGGCCATCTCTTCGTCGGTGGCTCCCTGCTCCCAGACGTTCAACGCGAGGTCGAGGTCATGATAGGTTATACCCATCTCGTCCTCATCGGTCTGACCTTCCCAAAGGCCTGCCGTCGGAGGTTTGTCGATGATCTCCTGGGGGACGCCTATGATCTTCGCGATCTCCCTGACCTGGGTCTTGTAAAGGTAGTGCATGGGGGTCGCGTCCTCAGCACCGTCACCGAACTTGGTCATGTAGCCCATGAACAGTTCGCTGCGGTTAGTGGTACCGAAGACCAGACGGTTGTATTTCTTCGCCTTGTCGTAAAGAACGACCATACGGCAACGTGCCATGATGTTACCCTTCTCAAGAGGGGCCTCTTTTCCGGTAAGGAGCATTCCGGAGAACGCGTCCACGGCAGGCTGTACGTTGACGGTCACATATTTGATACCCCACATGTCGCACATCATCTTGGTCTGACGGTAGTCGTCCGCGGGAGTGACGGCCGTAGGCATGAACACGCACATGACCTTGTCGCCTCCGAGGGCGTCCGCACACAGTTTGGCGACGACAGCGGAATCGATACCTCCGCTGATACCGATGATAGCCCCGTCCACATGGGCTTTTGCTGCTGTCTCACGGATGAACGATCTGATAGACTCGGCGTCCTCTTCGGTCACCTTGTGGAGTTCCTTGAATGCCATGAAGGTGTATCGGTGTAACCGCTTTAAGTGTTTTTGAAAGCCAAACGTCTAATGAAAACCCACTAACCATATCAGATATACAATGGAGGTATCGTTCCGATAGCATATTTATAAAACATAACCGATGGAAAGGCCATGGGTATGAGAATAGCATTGTGCCAGTTGTTATCCGTCGACGATATCGTAAAGAATCTGGAACATATGGAATCCGCCATTGTCCAGAACGATGCTGACCTGTATCTTTTCCCCGAGATGTTCCTCACGAGGTACGGTAACCCCGGGATCGACAAGGAAGACCAGGACAATGCTATAGGATGGATGAAGACCGTATGTTCCGAAAGGAACGTGGCGATCGCCATGGGGATGCCCATGAAAGACTACGGCGGTGTCACCAACTCGTTATTGTTCGTAACCCCCAAGGACGTCTACCGTTACGACAAACTCTACCTTGCAAACTTCCCACCTTATGACGAAGGGGTGTTCAACAAAGGACAGAGCCCTGTCATGGCCGAATGGAAAGGTTTCAGGATCGGATTGGAGGTCTGCTACGATGTCATGTTCCCGGAACTCCACAGATTCTACGCCACCCATGGGGCGGACATCGTCCTGGTGTCATCAGCTTCTGCGGAAAGCTCCAGACCCGGGATGGAGACGATAACCCCCGCAAGGTCCTTCGAGAATACAGTATATACTGTATATTGTAACAACATAGGTACGTTCAAGGACCTTAGGTTCTTCGGAGGTTCTCGTGTATACTCCCCCTTGGGCAAATTGATGGAACAGATCGACGGTGACGAAGAGAAGGTTCTTGTCGTCGAAGTGGACAGATCGGAGGTCACCGAATCACGCAGGATAAGGCACCATCTGAAGGACCTTAGGGACGATATCCTTTGGGTCTGAAGGCGGAACGGACAGGCTAACCGTCCATAAACGATTTCCAAAAAACATACCTTTTTATAAGAGAATACTATACAACGGTTGACGGCCGAGATAGCCCAGCCCGGTAAGACGCGAGCCTGGAAAGCTCGTGGGAATTTTCCCTCAGGAGTTCAAATCTCCTTCTCGGCGCCATCACTTCTTCTCTTCTGTTTTTCTCTTGGATTCGGTTCTTTCCGTTGTGTCTCTATGTGATTCCTATCCATCGGTCGGATCGAAATAAGATAGAACCGACAGACCGTTTTCCAGGTCCGTCGGAAATAGTTTCAGGAACCCTGTTCGACATCACCGATGTCTTTCTGGGTTATCTCCATCACATCGATCTTCTTGAAGTAGTCCCCGTCGGGAAGGACGAGGTTCATCGTATCGGTAAGATCGAGCACGGCCTTCGCCGAATCGAAGGAGACCTCCAACAGATGTCCTCCGACCTTGCGGTCATCGGAGATGAAGTGGAAATGCCATCCTGCACTGTTGATGTCCCTCATGTAGTTGGGACAGTAGACGGCGACGATGGTCCCTTCGATGTCCTTATGATCGAACCTCACCTCGTCGGTCTTCATGACCTCGGTGAGCTTCTTGTAAGGCTCCTCCTGGGGAAGTTCCGAACGGACCGTCAGTTTGTCGAAGGTTCCGTCGATCTTCGCCACATACATGTAGTTGGCACTGTGTTTTTCCACCACCTCGTCGAGGGCTTTCTTGAGACCCTCGGCGGACTTTATATCCTTGATGTCGAACACGAACTCGTCGTCGAGGTACGTGACGCATGCGAAAGGCACTTTCATGTCGGAAGAGACCTTGACGACCGTTCCGTCGTATCTCGCCTGGTAGCATACGCCGTCGAGGACGATCATCTCCCCATCCACTCCTTCGAACGTCCCGAGTCCGATGTCCCCGTGGGAAAGAAGCTCGCCCACTTCCATCGAACCGTAGTAATCTCCCATCATCAATCCGTTCAGGACCGAGACCTGGGTCATGGTATCCGAATCATCGGTGTCGTGACGTCCGTTGTCGCCGCTTCCCAATGCGAAGACGGCCATACCGACAAGGGCCACCACCACGATCACCGCAATCACCCTTTTAGTGTCCATAATCCGACAAAGGCCGGATACAGGTAATAAGCGTATCCTGCGTTTTCCATAGAAAGGCTGACTGTACGGCGATGTGTCGTAGAGATCTGTCAGACCCTTCTGAAACGACATGAACGTCTCGAGGGACAGTATCTGCAGACCTTGTTCATATCGGAAGGGGAAAGGCTGTCCTTCAACAAGGCGAAACGTAAGACCTCATTACCGGGCGATGCAAAAAGTACCCTGAGGCGTTCGTTGGAATAGATCTCCCCGCGGTATTCGGTGTCCTTGGACATCAGACGTCCGCTGTCGGCCGACGACCCGGCCACGTCCGCCATCTGTCTGCGGTGGACCCCGAGAAGGTTTGAGAACAGTGACATGACCTCGTTCTTCGCTGTGTCCGTATCCTTGTCCTCGGTATGCCTCACGTATTCGATCAGCGCGGCCGCCGCATATCCGTGCATGAACGTATTGTCGAAGGAAGGAAACGCCCTGAGCACATATCCGTAAATGTACCGGTATCTGCAAAGGGACTGGTTCAGGACGGTCTCTATGGGTCTCGTCGCCGAACTCCCGGGATTGGTGTCCGTGACAGAGGCTATGCTCGTGTAGTCGTCATAGAGGACCGGTTCGTACATGTCCGATATGTTCCCGGAGATCAACGAGATGTACGGCGAGCAACCGACCTTTCCCCCGGAGGTCTCCTCGATCCATGAGAGCTCCACATCCCCGTTCTGCATAAGGAGGCCCATCTGGTAGCGGTTCACCAGGGACGAGCAATCCCTGAGCACCAGCATACGTGAAAGGGACGGTTCCTCGGACACCATGTCACGCAGGAGGTCGGTGGTCAGCGGCCATCTTCCCCCGTCGTTGCCTCCGGGCATGGAACGTGCGTCGCACATGCACAGGTGGACTGGCGAACCCCCCTCCAGGACGGTGGACTCTATGCGGAAGAGCGGTTGTGCGACGCCTCTGGGTGTATCCGACATGTCATCGAACTCGTCACGTATCAACCTGGGGACGGTGTCCGCCATATCGGCAGGAAGGCATCCCGTCTCCGATACAGGACTTGAAAGGACGCGGTCTATGGCCTTCATCATCATATCCCTCTCCTCTTCCAGATCGGGAGGGTATTCCGTGAAGAAACCTTTCAGGATCTCCAGATGGTCCCTTATCGTGGACTCACCGTTGAGGAATAGCTCCTCCGACAGGGTGGCGACCCTCATAACCAATGCACGTATCCTGGAAAACTCCTCCTCCGACAGGGAGAACATGCTGAACGAAAGCAACGGGTTTCCGAGGACGTTCCTCCACCTGTCCTCACCGGGATCGTATAGGCCCTTCTCCTTCAACACCCCTTTGTACGTACCGGCGAGGGAACGGACCCTCTCGATCCAATCGGACGACGTCCTGCACCTCTCGAAATAGGGCAGTACCGCCTCCAACGAACGGAGATGGTCCCTGCCGTTGATGCCGTTGATCTGCAGCCACCCTGATGAGAAACAGGTGATGAGGTCCTCCCTGTCGATCAGGATACGGTCGTCCTCCTCACTCCACATCCTGTGGAGAGCCACCACGAACCTCCCGATCGAAGTACGTTCGAGACGGTATCCCGCCGTCTCGGGATACATCTCCCCTAGTATGCGGTTGGCGTGTTTGGGGTCTGATGTGAAGACCTTCCTCCCTTCGTCCATACATCTCCCGATGTCCTTGACGAAATCGAACACGGAACCGTGTCTGATCACACGCACCTTTCCCTCACGGGAAGGCCTGCCGTACTCCGCAAGGTCTATGAAAACGTTGGAAAGCCTCTTTCCGAGATACATCCATTCCGAAGGGTCGGGATAGCAGGGACCGGAGAACACCTTGGTCCACACCTCGTTGACGAACGGGTGACAGTCGTCCGCTATACCTGCGACGGACACCTTGCACCCATGCTTTTCGAACAGACCCATGACCCTCTCGTGCAACGGGGTCATCCTGTAGAACCCGTCGAACACCACGTTCTCCGGGATCGACCCCCCGAACACAGGAGGGAGGGCCGAGGCGAACTTCACGGGGTCTTCCAGCTCGGTGAAACGTCTCCTCAGGTAACAGAAAGATGTATTCCCCCGGATAAGGGACGACCAGACCTCTTTCAGGAGTTCGGACGTGCGGTCCTTCACGGGGACGTCCTCCGGGGAGGCACCGGCCTCCTCGAGCTCCCTTACGGAGTACATTATACCGTAGGCGTTCTTCCTGCACCCGTGATACCATCTGCGGTCGTCGGTCTCCGACATCCCGCGGAGGACGTTGGATACCGTCACGTACTGGGCCATGCGGATCTCCCTGGTCCTCCAGAAACCGAACAGATGGAAGAACAGACTGCGAACCGGGACCGCAGGTATGGAACGCGACTGCATCAGATCGGCCATGTCCGCGGACGCGGTGACGTGCAGGGAGCCTCCCAGTTGGGAAAGGGACTCCATGTCCGTATAGAAGTATACGTCCCTCATCTTATCCCTCCGTCGCGAAGGAGTCTTCCCCAGGTGTCGTCACGGGGGGACGGCCTTACGAAGCACCATGCGCCGTGTATCGTACGGGTCAGGGCCACGTACAGCAGACGGACCTCCTCCCCGCGGATGCCGCTTCCCTCCTCCACCATCAGACGGTGATAGTTCTCGTTCTCCATCTCGGTGTATTTGTCCGCATAGGTCCAACCGACGGTCCTGCGGTCCTTGCCGACCACTATCTTGGCGTACGGCTGTTCCCTATCGACGGGCGTTCCCATGACGAACCTACGGTCGGTGTACGGCAGGACGACTGTATCGAACTCCAGACCTTTCGCCCCGTGGACCGTCATGCAGTGGGCGCATTGTCCCTCGTCCTCGTCGGATACGGTAGCTTCGCTCTCGTCCTCATTGGTGAGGGCCATCCTTTCCAGGAAACGGCACATGCCGTACAGGTCGTGGAACTCCTTCC
>JAKSHW010000057.1 GCA_024399195.1 archaeon
TCAACAACATGGATTTCAGGCCGGTCAATAGGCTACAGACCGAACTTGTGTCCGCCTGTATCCGGGATATCTACAGGTACAATCAAGGAAATGACCGCATAAAGGCCGCAGAATGTTTCGAGTCAATCCCATATCAATTGGCAGACACCAATCGTAAGTTCATGTATTCCCGCATAAACGGGGAAAAGAGCCGTAAGGCCTCCGACAGGTATATGGAGAATCTGTTGTGGATAAAGGCTGCAGGATACGGGAATTATTGTTACGGATTGGAACAGGTCGCTCTCCCTCTTGAGAAGTGTGCGAAACGGGATATGTTCAAAGTCTATCTTTCGGACACAGGTCTTCTTTTGAGTATGTATGGAGACAAGGCCCGTCTCGCTGCTTATAATGGAGATCACACCTATAATTTCGGAGCGGTCATCGAGAATGCAGTGGCCAATGCCTTGGTGAAAAACGGGTTGAAACTGTTTTACTACGTAAATAAAAAAGGCGCAGGTAAGATGGAACTAGATTTCCTGACCGAGTTCTGGGATGGAATAGCCGTCATCGAGGTAAAGTCCGGATCTGACCGTGGAGCTGCTTCTCTCTCAAAGGTGAACAATTATTACAAGGTCGCAAGACGCATAATGTTGGAAGAAGGCAACATTTTTGTGGATGAGGGTGGGGTAGAACACTATCCTCTGTTTGCTTCTGCATTTATCCGGGAGATGGATCCCAGACCTTCGGGGCCGATCTTCAGTTGAGTCTCTTATTCAAAAAGGGGTATTTCGTTTGGAAATAATCGATAGTATTAAATATAATGTCGATATCCTAAGTATTGGTCTGACGGCCATAGCGGAGGGGTTCACCCGGTCCCATTTCGAACCCGGTAGTTAAGCCCTCCCGCGTAGATGTCGCGTACTGTGTTGCGCAAGTGCACGGGAAAGCATCCACGCTGTCAACCACTTTTATTTTATCTTCAACATCATGGTTCATTCATCGGTATCCGTTTTGTTGTAGGGGCCCTCATCGTTTTTAGGAACCTTGCCAACTCTGAATATGGGTCAATGAGAAGAAAACCTACGTCGGACCTTCATCCGACGCAGGGAAGAGATCAGTTGAGGATGGACAGTACTTCTGCACGTAGGTCGGAATTGGTCCTGAACTTACCGTAGAGCGAGTTGGTAAGGGTCGATGCGGAGGTTTTCTTGATTCCCCTTGCGGTCATGCAGGAATGGGTTCCGGAAATGATGACGGCAATGTCATCCGTGTCGAGGATCTTCCTCAGAATTTCTGCGATATCAGCACCGATACGTTCCTGGATCTGGAGTCTCTTGCAGACCATGTCCGCAATACGTGCGATCTTGGATATTCCGATGACCTTCCCTTTCGGAATGTATGCGACGGATACTTTGAGATCGTAGATCAAGGCCATGTGATGTTCGCAATAGGAGAAACACTCGATGTCCCTTACGACAACGAGATTGTCATTGTCGACGGTGAAGCATTTGTTGAACATGTCGGCGATCTCGTCGTTGGTGTATCTCATACCCTCGAAGACCTCTTCGTACATGTCTGCGACCCTTCTAGGGGTTTCTATAAGCCCCTCGCGGTCAGGGTCGTCTCCTAACGCTATAAGCAGTTCACGGACGGCTTTCTCGATCCTGTCGGTGTCGATCTCTTTCATCATACCCGCTATCGTATGGTTGTTTTTCTACTTTGGGTACAGGCGGATAGACCTGTACTGCGGGCATATACGACAGGTAAGGTTCTGGGTTCAGAACGTCTTTTCCAAGATGATCCTCTGTCTGTCCCCTGCGAACTCAAGCTCGGAACAGTCGCCTACGATGTGTCCGATCTTGATGCATTTGTATGGGGAGACGGGACGCTGGTCCTCTCCGCTGAGGGGGGTGGGGCCGAAGAAAATACACAATGCCCCCACTCCGGGCCACCATGCGATATCCCCCACGTCGAAAACGTTCTGGCGTTCGCCGGACTCATCGACGTCCAAGGGCATGGTGAAATACAGGGAGCAACCGAGTTCGTTGATCTCCCCGATAAAAGGTTTGGCGGAGAACCAGACCGCATTGGAAATATCCGAATCATCTAGTTCGGCATCGAAGTTGCCGGCTCTGGTACGGATGATCATTTTGAGCATGCGGTCGGTCCTCCTTTGGAGATTCAGGCTTTCCTCTCGAAGAGGGCCCTGACCTCTGCACCGGTCTGCTCGACAAGGAGCTTGGACTCGTCGTCCATCATCTTGTGGAGGTTCTTGAGACCGTTGGCCCACTCTGCGCGCCACTCGTCCTTGAACTCTCCGGAGTCGACCTGCCTGTAGACTTCCTGCATGTTCTTGATGGACTGCTCGTTGATGATCATGCTCCTGCGGGTGAGACCACCGTATTTTGCAGTGTTAGAGCAGACGTCCCACATGTAGGAGATACCGCCTTTGACGATGAGGTCGATGATGAGCTTGTTCTCGTGGACGGTCTCGAAGTATGCGACTATGGGAGGGAATCCTGCGTTGACAAGGGTGTTGAATCCCTCGATCATGAGCTTGGTAAGTCCACCGCACTCGATGGACTGCTCACCGAACAGATCGGATTTGGTCTCCATGTCGAAGTTCTCTGCCTCGAAGGTACCTGCACGGGTGGATCCGAGACCTTTTGCGAGGGCGAGAGCGATCTTCTTTGCGTTGCCGGTTGCGTCCTGGTGGACGGAGATGAGGGCGGGAACTCCGAATCCCTCGAGGAACTGCATCCTCTCTGCGTCTCCGGGGGACTTGGGGGCCATCATGATGACGTCGACGTCCTTAGGGGGAACGATGAGTCCGTAGGTGATTGCGAAACCGTGGGCGAACTCGAGTGCTGCACCGGATTTGAGGTTGGGTGCGACGATGTCCTTGTATATGTCGGGCTGGGTCTCGTCGGGGAGAAGCATCATGACGACGTCTCCTTTCTTGACTGCGTCGGCCATGTTGGTGACTTCCATTCCACCGTCTTCCTGAGCTTTCTTCCAGGAAGGTCCGTTCTCCCTGACTCCGACGATGACGTCGAGTCCAGAGTCACGGAAGCAGAGTGCCTGGGCGCGTCCCTGTGCACCGTATCCGAGAACAGCGATCTTTTTGCCTTTAAGGACGTTCAGATCTGCGTCCTCGTCGTGATAGATTTTGGTAGCCATGGTGATTACCTATGGATTCCGCTATACCGACAGTCTACTAAAAAGTATCTTAAACCGTTTCAGACAAGGTAATAGGAGAAGGGCCGAAGCCCTTCTGGTTTCAGTATTTGCAGCGTCCTTCGATGGGGGCGAGTGCAGGATTGGGGGGAAGCATGGGGAGGACATCCTCCTCAGGATCGACGTGAATGTCCACAATGCAGGTCTTTCCACAGTCGAATGCGTATTTGAGGGCATCATCGACCTCTCCGGCCCTTTCGACGGTGATACCTTCCGCCTTGTATGCCTTGGCGATCTGTACGAAGTCGGGGTCGTCTCCGAGCTCGGTCTGGGAATATCTCTTGTCCCAGAACAGTTTCTGCCACTGCCTGACCATTCCGAGCCATCCGTTGTTGAGGAGGACGATGACGACAGGAAGGTTCTCCGCGACGGAGGTTGCAAGTTCCTGGATTACCATCTGGAGTCCACCGTCACCGACGATGGTGGCGACCTTGCAGTCGGGGCGTGCGGCCTTTGCACCGATGGCCGCGGGAAGTCCGAATCCCATGGTTCCGAAGGAACCGGATGAAAGGAACTGTCTGGGCCTCTTGATGTCGAGATAGTGCATGGCCCACATCTGGTTCTGACCGACATCGGTAGTGATGATGGTGTCGTCGTCGATGTACTTGTTCAGGTCCCACATGACCTTCTGGGGAATGATGGGGTACGTGAAGTAGTTGAAATCCACGTTCCTGCGGTTCTTGAACTCTTTGGTCTCCCTCATCCAGGAATCGTGGGTGAGTTTGTTCTCAAGGGAATCGAGGAGCAGGTTGACCGCTTTCTTGGCATCGCATCTGATGTTGACCGATTCCCTTCCGCTCTTTCCGAACTGTACGGGGTCCACATCGATCTGAACCACTTTGCAGCTCTGCGAGGGTGCGGTGTGGGGACTGTAGGTCCTGTCGGAGAACTTGGTACCGATCGCGATGATGAGATCTGCACCGGAGAACGTCTCCTTGGCACAGATCCTTCCATGCATTCCGAGGGGACCCATGTTGAGGGGGTGCTTGGTGGGGACGCATCCGATTCCCATCATGGGGGTGACGATAGGTGCGGAGATGGTCTCTGCAAGTCTCTGTACCTCTTCGGAGGCACCGGAGGATATGACACCTCCACCGGCCATGATAACAGGTCTGACGGAGCTTTTGATAAGGTCCAATGCTGCAGGAAGTCCGGAAAGGTCCTCGACGGGTTCTTTGATGCCGTAATGCTTGTTGAGGAGTTCCTCGTCGATCTGGGCGTTCATCTGGTCGACGGGAAGGTCGATGTGGACGGGTCCGGGTCTTCCGGAACTTGCGATCCTCCATGCCTCATCGATGGCGTGGGGGAGTCTGTTGACCTCGGTGACACGGTAGTTATGCTTCGTAAACGACATCATCAGGCTGTATGCATCTACTTCCTGGAAAGCTTCAGAACCGAGCATCTTGGAACCTACCTGTCCCGTGAGGGCGAGCATAGGTACGGAATCCGCATATGCGGTAGCGATACCGGTGACCATGTTGGTCGCACCGGGTCCGCTGGTGGAAAGGCATACTCCCGTCTTTCCGGATGCACGCGCATAACCGTCTGCGGCATGGGCGGCACATTGTTCGTGTCTGACAAGCACATGTCTAATGGAGGAATCCCTTATCTCGTCGTAGATCGGGATGACTGCTCCTCCGGGGTAGCCGAACATCGTTTCGACGTCCCTATCTTCCAGCATTTTGAGCAGTGCTCTGGAGCCTTTCATTATAATCAGGTAGCGATATGGCACATCGGTTATAATGGTTTATTTTTGGCATCCGGTCGGAGATGCCTCAGTTCGGATACAGATGGGGATCGCATACCGTGCTGTTTTCCTGTGCCAGTGCCCTGTGATCTTATCATTTGCCGGTCAGGAGATATTCCATGGTACAACCGAGGGCCCTTGCAAGACGGTACAACGTTTCTCCTGATGCTTTGGAAATATCGTTCTGACCCTGTTCATAGGCACGGATATTACGGACGTTCACTCCCGAGAGGTCTGCCAGTTCCTGTTGCGTGAAACCGATTCTGGTTCTGAGCTCGTAAAGCGGGGGTCTGAGGTCCAGTCTTTTCTCTAGATTTTCCACCGCTCTTTCTTCGCACATCTCATGGTACAGATGATGCATCGACAGTATGTCGACAAGGGGGACCCTGCTTAGAATGAACGAAAAAGGTCTGTTTATCTTCCATTGGAGGTAGGCAAGGATGAATCCGGTCCAATATTCTGCGCCGTAGTCGATGTATTCCGTCTGTACGAAGTCCCGGCCCATGATCAAACTGACCGATTCCTGAGCGGAACATCCATTGATGTATCTCAAAGATCCCTGTTCGAGGAAATATGCAACTTTGGATTTTTGGAACCTGTCCGCGAATTCATCCAATGGGATGTTCTTCTGACGGAGCGCCAGATCGAAAATGTCCCCCAGTCCGGCCATTGCCTCTTCACGATATGTCGCATCGTACGGTGGGATCGTCATTTCCTAGTCTCCCTGATAAGGTCCACGATGAATACGTCATCTGTCAGGAATCTGCCGTGGGTAGTGTACTCGAATTTTTTGTTAGCAATGTCCATACGTTTGCTATATTTTGGATAGTATACCGAAGCGTCCACTTCGATTGCTTCTACAAACGATATCTGTTCAAAGGATTTTTTCGACTTCAACACTATCTGTTCACCTAATGTCCCAAGGCTCATCGATTCGGTCAGAATCTTTATGCCGATCGTATTGTTGAGGAATCTGCGTACGAAATTGAAGTAACGGTCATCTACGCGATATCCGACTATGATGTCGTAGTCTTCTATGTCTACAGCATAGTTTTCCTTTAGGTATCTGGATGATTCCTCGCTTACATCGCCGGTCATCGTAACGGGACGGTTTTCAAGCAATACTGCCAACCAGTTGAGGACATCGTATTCCTTGTTGAGATGCAGGACTTTGAGGTCTGACAGGTCCAGGTTGTAGACGTTCAGGTATCCGTCTATCCGATCCTTGCAAGCCCATTCTTTGGCGATTTCCAGATGTTCCGTGCAGTAGAACCCTGGTCCGAAGTCGTTATGGGGATAGCCATGTCCGAATTTGGGGTTGTCCACTATCTTTGTAGAGCCATGGTAGATGGTGAGGCCGGAATTCATTGACATTACAATGTGATTGTATTTAATAAAGGTGTCTTTCGCACGTTCCAAGCAATTATTTCAGGGTTCGGTTAATGGTCGGAACAGGCTCAGCAAGATATACGGGGCTTGACCTGTCTGGGACGTATGGATGAGAACGGGAGGTATGGATGGCCGCTTTCCGCGAGGATGTTCGAATACAGATATGTGCAGTCCGTTTTGGAAGACCTCTCGCCCGTCAATGTCTTGGATCCTTATTGCACAGGCTCCGTCGAACTCGTATGTGCCTATGAAGGTGTACGTTGCACGGGTCTTTCTTCCGATCCTTTCATGGTGGACCTGGTGTCGGCAAAGGTCCGTGTATACGGGACCGAGGGTGAAGAGGAAAAGGACCGTGAAGCACTGGGTCTTCTTTCGAAGGTGCGTTCATCGGAGACGGGAGAGGATATTGACACCTCTATGGAATCGATCCTTTCGTCGATGGAACCTCAGCCGTATCAGACCGTTTCCGTGTACGAGGCTGATCCTCGCGACCTGCCCTGTCCGATAAAAGGGTACGATTCCGCCATAACGTTTCTTCCACGTTTTGGGAAAACGGACGGACTGCTGAAATACCGTAAGGTCACAGGTCATGTGAAAAGGGAATATCCCGAGGGTGATGTTCTTCCTGTATGCGTGGAAGGTCTGAACGAGAAGGACATCGTACGGCTGGGACTGTATCTGTCGGACCTCAAGGAACATCTCCTTTCTTTGAGATATGCTTTGGACCCTGGTTCGGAGTCGGTATATGTGGTATCCGACACCTGTATTGGGGGAACATACATCTTTTTCGAGGAACTGGTGCCCGACCTTATGGAAGAGTGCGGATTCACGGTGGAGGATGTGGAGAAGGTACGTGTCAGGGACGCCCGCAGGGGTGCCGAGGATTTCCAGATAACCTTCGGGAACCGAATCCGTTTCCACAGTACTGGGTCTTGATGCCTGGATGTAAAAAGGGGTCCGGAAGAGGATGTTCCCTCTCCCGGGTATCGTTGTTTCAGTAAGGGCATCTGCCTTTGACGATCGGGACCGAGGGGTCTGCGAGGATCATAGGCACGATGTCTTCTTCGGGGTTGGTGTGGATGTCGATAAGACAGGTCCTGTCGGAATCCATCGCCTGTTTGAGGGCATCTCCGATCTCTCCTGCTTTTTCAACCCTGATTCCCATTGCACCGAAGGATTCGGCAAGCTTCACGAAATCGGGATCTGCATTGAGCTTGACCCCGCTGTACCTCTTGTCCCAGAACAGTTTCTGCCACTGTCTGACCATTCCGAGCCATCCGTTGTTGAGCAGGACGATGGTGACGGGTATGTCCTCTGCGATGGAGGTTGCAAGTTCCTGCATGACCATCTGCAGTCCTCCGTCTCCGACTATGGTAAGCACCTTGGAATCGGGTTTGGCGACCTTCGCACCCAATGCGGAGGGAAGTCCGAATCCCATGGTTCCGAAGGAACCGGAGGTGATGAACTGTCTGGGTCTCCTTATGTCGAGGCAGTGCATGGACCACATCTGGTTCTGACCGACATCGGTGGTGACGATGACGTCCTTGTCGAGAAGTTTGTTGATCTCGCACATGACCTTCTGGGGGAGGATGGGGGACTCATCGTAATCGAAACTGCACTGGCACTTCTTCCTGAGCTGGGTATAGGTACCTTCCCACTCGTTGAGCTTCCTTCCGTATCCGGAAAGGGCGTCGATGAGCATGGCGGTACCTTTCTTCGCATCGCAGAGGATGTCGACGGAGTTCCTTTTGCTCTTTCCGAACTGGGTGGCATCGACGTCTATCTGGACGACCTTGCAGTCCTTGGGGGGCATGGTGTGGGGGTTGTAGGTCCTGTCGGAGAACTTGGTTCCGATGGCGACGACGAGGTCTGCCGCCTGGAAACAGTCCAATGCACCCATCCTTCCGTGCATTCCCAAGGGGCCCATGTTGAGGGGGTGGGAGGAAGGTATGGCTCCAAGGCTCATGAGGGTGGTGACCACGGGCATGTTGGTCATTTCCGCAAGCTTAAGGACCTCACCGCAGGCGTTCGCGGCTATGACCCCTCCTCCGATGAGCATGATGGGCCTCTCGGCGTTCTTGATAAGGTGTGCGGCCTCCCCGATCTTGGAAAGGTCCTCTGCGGGGTCTTTTATTCCCCATTCCTTGGTGAGGAGCTCTTCGGGTATGTCGGAGTTGATCTGATCGACCGGCATGTCGATGTGGACAGGTCCGGGTCTTCCGGTCTGGCACATCTTCCATCCTTCGTAGACCGCATGGGGAAGCCTTTCGGGATCGAGGACCCTGAAGTTGTGTTTGGTGACCGGCATCATAAGGCTGTAGGAGTCGACTTCCTGGAACGCTTCCGCACCGAGGAAGTTCGTACCCACCTGTCCGGTAAGTGCGATCATGGGGACGGAATCGGCATATGCGGTGGCGATTCCGGTCACAAGGTTGGTGGTTCCAGGCCCACTGGTCGCAAGACATACCCCGGGGGTTCCGGTGGCCCTTGCGAAACCGTCTGCCATATGGGCGGCACACTGTTCATGTCTTACGAGGATGTGCCTTACGTTTGATTCCAAGAACTCGTCGTAGATTGGAATGACTGTTGCACCGGGGTATCCGAAGATGTTCTCGACCCCTCTGTCCTCTAGCATCTTGAGCAGTGCTTTCGAACCTTTCATATTGATCGACCTTTGGGCGTGTATCTGGCTTAGCCTTAATAACCTTAGTTGGTCGGAATTTGTACTTGCAGGGATTTCGGTCGTATGATCACGGTCATAGGGACGGAGTCGTCTGCAGGTATAGGTTGAAAAACATCCGTCATACCGGTTCGATACGGGTGTTCATGCATGTCGATACGCCTGTATCCGCCCTCTTTACTATCTAATATACTGTATATTGGGCCTCTCTTCCCCACATCTTATTAAATGTATTGCCATATGCCATCCCAAGTGAATGTACCATGGCTAAGATCAAGGTCGGAGTAAACGGATACGGTACGATCGGAAAAAGGGTCGCTACCGCAGTCAGCAAACAGGACGATATGGAACTTGTCGGTGTGACAAAGACCAGGCCCTCTTTTGAAGCTAAGACCGCTGTTGCACAGGGAATCGACCTCTACGTCCCCGCAGAGAACGTGGAGAAGTTCAACAAGGCCGGCGTCAACGTTGCCGGAACTATCGACGACCTTATCGGAAAGGTCGATGTCATGGTCGACTGCACTCCCGGTGATTTCGGAGAGGAATACAAGGCTAAATACCAGGCCGCAGGCGTGAAAGGTATCTTCCAGGGAGGAGAGGAGCACGGTCTCACCGGTATCTCCTTCAACTCCACCGCCAACTACAAAGAGTCCTGGGGAGCACAGTTCTCCAGGGTCGTCTCCTGTAACACCACCGGTCTTCTCAGGACCCTTACCCTTCTCGACAAGGAGTACAAGATCCAGAACGCATACGTCACCATCGTAAGGCGTGCAGCAGACCCTGGAGACAGCAAGACCGGTCCCGTCAACGCACTGGAACCTTCCGTTTCCCTGCCTACCCACCACGGTCTCGACGTCAAGAGCATCCTGCCTTGGCTCGACATCACCTCCATGGCCATCAAGTGCTCCACCACCCTTATGCACATCCAGGCCGTCGTTGTCAAACTCGGAAAGGAAGTCTCCACCGAGGAAGTCCTCGACCTCTTCAAGAAAGCACCCCGTGTAAGGCTCGTCAACTCCAAAGAGGGGGTCAAGTCCACCGCACAGTGCATGGAGCTCGCGAGGGAGCTCGGAAGGGACAGGTCCGACATGTACGAGATCTGCGTATGGTCCGATGGAGTCAAAGTTGTCGGTGACACCCTCTACTACTACCAGGCAGTCCACCAGGAGTCCGACGTCATTCCTGAGAACATCGACTGTATCAGGTCTATGTGCAAGACCATGGAATGTGCCGAGTCCGTCGAGAAGACCAACAAGGCACTCGGTATCGACCACTGAGGAACCATTATGGGATCATACAACACCCTCGGTGATATGAATTTCAAGGGCAAAAGGACCCTTCTCAGGGTCGACATCAATTGCCCTATGGACAAGAAGACCCTCAACATCATCAATGATGTCAGGGTAAGGGCCGTCGTCCCCACCATCAGGGAGCTCATCGGAAAGAAGGCCAAGCTCGTCATCCTCGCCCACCAGAGCAGGAAAGGGAAATGGGATTTCACCGATCTCGCCCAGCACGCCAAGATCCTTTCCAAGAACCTCAACGCCCCTGTGAAATACGTCAACGACGTCATCGGAGAGGATGCGAAGAAAGCGATCATGGAAGTAGAAGAGGGAGAGGTCCTCCTTCTAGGAAACGTCCGTGAGCTTGATTCCGAGAGCAAGAACCTCCCTATGGAAGAACACTCCAAAGGCGAGATCGTCTCCGCCCTTGCACCTCTCTTCGACATCTACGTGTGTGATGCGTTCGGAGCCGCCCACAGGTCCCAGTGCTCCCTCGTCGGATTCGAGGACGTCCTTCCTTCCGCTTCCGGAAGGCTCATGGCAAAGGAGATGTACGCTCTCGAGACCATCTTCAACAATCCCCGCAGGCCCTCCGTGTTCATCCTCGGTGGAGCCAAGTTCGGAGACGTTCCCCACATGATCGACCGTGTCCTCAGCAGCAACACCGCTGACACTGTCATCGTTGTAGGTCTTGCAGGAAACGCATTCCTTATGGCAAGGGGTGTCGACATCGGCGAGGCATCCAAGGTCCCTCTCCAGGAGGAGCTTACCGAGGAGAACTTCAAGAAGGCACAGGATGTCATGGCCAAATACGGTCAGAAGATCATTCTCCCTACCGATGTGGCCGTCGAGAAAGACGGAAAGAGGGTAAGTGTCAACATCGGTGACATGGCAACCGCAGGTGCGGCTCTCGATATCGGAGACGAGTCCATCGAGAAGTTCAGAAAGGTCCTTCAGGTATCCAGGACCTCGTTCATGTCCGGCCCTGCCGGTATGTTCGAGAAGGACGGATTCGAGAAAGGAACCAAAGCGATCATGACCGCAATGGTCGAGAGCAAAGGACTTTCCGTTCTCGGAGGAGGACACACTTCCGCAGCCGCGGAGAGGTTCGATCTCGCGGATTCCATGTCCTATGTGAGCACCGGTGGAGGAGCATTGGAGACTTTCCTTTTGAAGGACCCCCTCCCCGTCATCGTGGCTCTGGAACACTCTGCCGCGAAGTTCGGAAAACAGTAAACAGGTCACGGGGGCAACATCCCCCGGACCGCTTTCTTTGTATTTTAGGATCGATCGATCCAAAAATCCCGTCGGGACAGAGGCCGTGGGCCCCCGTCCTTTAGGCTCATTTCATTGCAAGGACTTTGTTCGATCCGATGAATATATGGCCTTCAAGGTTTCCAGGAGTGATGTCCAGGATCTTTCCTTTCGAGTCAGTGAAGGTGAAGTTGAAGAACGCCTTGCTTCCCAAGGTGAAGGAGGTCGAATTGA
>JAKSHW010000058.1 GCA_024399195.1 archaeon
GCCATGCAGAAGATGAACAAGATCAAGAAGATCAGCGTCAACGACAACTGGGTCGATGTCGAGGCAGGAGTCGTCTACAACGACCTCAACAACGAGCTTGCCAAGTACGGGTTCTTCTTCCCTCCCTCCCCCGGTTCCGCCGAAGCCTGCCAGGTCGGAGGAATGGTCGCCACCAACGCCTCCGGAATGAGGGCCGTCAAATACGGTGCCACCAGGGATTTCGTCCTCGGACTCACTTTCGTCAAAGCCAACGGAGACATCGTCCGCTGCGGTACCAGGACCATCAAGGACGCCTCCGGATACCAGCTCGCACGTCTCATGGTCGCTTCCGAGGGTACCCTCGGTATCATCACCGAGATCACCTTCAAGATCACCACCAAGCCCAAGAAGTCCGCATCCTGTCTCTGCGCCTTCGACTCCGTCGTCGATGCGGGAGAGTGCATCGCCGCGATCATCGCCAAGCCTCTCATCCCCGCATCCTGCGAGCTTATGGACAAGGTCAGTATCGACGCCGTCAACAAGGCCCGCGGAAACCCCCTGCCCGATGTCAACGCCCTCATCATCGTCGAGGTCGACGGAGAGACCGACGAGGTCATCCAGAGGGACCTCAAGATCGTGGAGGAGGTTGCAAAGAGCCAGAAGTCCGTTTCCGTTACTCCTTCCTTCGATGCAAAGGAGATCGCTAAGTGGACCGATGCAAGGAAATCCGTCCTCGCCTCCCTGTCCGTGTTGAAGCCCGGATACGTGTCCGTGTCCCTCGCAGACGATATGGGTGTTCCTGTGTCCCAGGTCCCCAAGGCCGTCGAGTTCTTCCAGCAGACCGCTGAGAAGTACAACGTCACCATCGCCACCTACGGACACGCGTCCGATGGTAACCTCCACACCAAGATGGTCATCGACCCCACCAGGGAAGACGAGTGGGAGAGGGGATTCAAAGCTGTCGACGAGATCTTTGCAAAATGCGTCGAGCTCGGAGGAACCGTCACCGGTGAGCACGGTGTGGGAATCTCCAAGGCACTCAACTTCCAGGAGGAGAGGGCTACCGAGATCGACTGCATCAAAGGAATCAAGCAGGTCTTCGACCCCAAGAACATCCTGAACCCCGGAAAGGCCGACCAGTGGAAAGGCACTCCTCTCAGGAACCTCAGGTACCCCTGTAAGAAATACATGTGAAACCGAGGGGGCGTAAGCCCCTTTGTTTCACGGTTCAAACAAACGGTTTTCCGGACACTGGGTCATTGTGATCTTGTTCCGAATATGTTTTTCAGACCTTCGTCCGGGTGTTGTAGGGATCAGGGTCCGAGATGTTCTCAGACCCTGTGTTTTCAAAGTCTGTAGAAAAGTCCGAGCTGGTCTGTGAAGACAATGATGAACTCCACTGCGGCTATGACGATGAAAACAAGCCATATGACGATATTCCATTCCATGATCTTCTTTCCGTCCAAAGGACCGAAGGGTAGCATGTTGAATACCGCCAATGATGCGTTCAGAGAGAACAGGAGGTAGAACAACACGACCATGGGCTCTCCGTTGAATGCCAGACATCCTGCAAGACCGATGGCCGCCAAAACGATGTTGACGATAGGTCCTGCGATGCTGATTTTTCCGTTGTCGGAAGGGTGGACGTTGCCGTAGATACATACGGCCCCCGGTGCCGCGAAAAGGAATCCGACGAACGACATCACCACTGCGAGCCCGAGTCCTTCCAGGCTCATCCTGTACTCGGACCAGTACCCTAGGTTCTGTGCCGTGAACTTATGACCCAGTTCATGGAGAAGGAAACTGAATATCACAAGTACGAACATGGCTCCGAACATACCGACGAACCACATGTCGTTCAGGTAGTGTTTGAAGAAAGTGGTGATGAAACCGTTGTTCCTCATCAGAATCGCGAACGCCAGCGACAGTACGACCATCGAGATCACGATGTGTTTGATCTCGACAGGTGAGAATCTATTCTGAGGGTTTGCGTTGCGCATATCCGTGAATGTACCCGTTCCCTATATACATATTATAATGGGAAGGCCCGGTCCGTCGAACCAAACCAACATAAACCCGATACCGATAGGGCGGTCATCATGATTCAGCAGAGGACCAATGCCGCTAACGGAAAAGAGACCTGCAGATGGTGCGACACCTGCGGTACGCTTCTTCTCGGATCCCGTTGCTCCATTTGTGGGGCCGAGGGAAGGGAGTTCGAGATAAACAGTCCCGGCGACATAAGGCCCTGCATGGGGGAGAGTATAGCCATACTCGAAGGTCTTCTCAAGGAGGCCTTCGGAACCTGCGAACCCATCGAAGGCAGGTCGGTGTTCTTCAACAAGGTCCCTGGAGAGGACCGTACCGATGAGATCGTCGCACACGGTCAGGTTATAGGCATCCTTCGTTTCGACCTTGTACAGGACCGTCTTAGGGTCGAGCTCAGACAGGCGGGTGCCGAGCTCTTTATACCGTATGCGACGAAGAACGTCGTCACAATCTTCGGTGTTTCCGGACACCTCAAAGGAAAAGGTGTTCCCGGTGCGAACATCTCCGAGGTCGTCGGTGAGTTCCTTAACGACGATCCTATCATAATCAAAAAGGGAACCAAGGTCGGTCCCGGTGTCGCCATGGCCGACCACGATAAGATGAAAGAGGCCGAGAAAGGCCTCAGGGTCCGTGACCTCAATGCCCCGTCCGATCTCCCCGTTTCTCCCAAAGCCGACAGGAAGACATTCGTGGAGGCCAACCGCAGACATCTTGAAGACCTCGAGAAGACCGCCGTGAAGGAGATCAGGACCTATATGAAAGGGAAGACCCAACCCGTCACCGTATCTTTCTCCGGTGGAAAGGATTCATTGGCCGCATACGGTGTCACAGTCAAGGCCGTGGGTGCACCGGAACTGCTTTTCACAGATACGGGTCTGGAATTCCCAGAGACCTTGGACTATGTGGATTCGTTCGTTTCCAAGAACGGACTGAAGCTCCACCGTGCGAAGGCCGGTGATGCGTTCTGGAAGAACGTGGACACGTTCGGGCCCCCTGCGAAGGATTTCAGGTGGTGCTGCAAGGTCTGTAAGCTAGGGCCTATCTCGGACGTCATATCGAAAGACTTCCCTAAAGGTACCGTCACATGTGAAGGAAACCGTTCTCTGGAATCCTTTTCCCGGGCAGGGACCGAACTCGTCACCAAGAACCCGTTCGTTCCAAACCAGGTGAACCTGAACCCCGTCCGTGACTGGTGTGCCGCAGATATCTGGGGATATATCTGGTTGAGGAAACTCGATTACAACCCCCTCTACGATAGGGATTTCGAGAGGATCGGATGTTACCTCTGTGCATCATGCCTTGCAAGCGAGTGGCGCAACACCGAACGTATCCATCCCGAGATGTACAGGGGCTGGGAGAAATACCTCCATGAGTACGCGAAGAAGAACGGGCTCCCTCCCGAGTACATCGATATGGGGTTCTGGAGATGGAAGGTCCTTCCACCCAAGATGAGACAGCTTGCGGGTGAACTGGAACTCAGGATGGAGCCGAAGTCCACCGGTGCACTTTCCCTCAAGATGACCAAGGGTGCGTCTTCCTGCGTTGCAGGGGGATTCTCCATGGAGGCCATCGCCACCATTCCGCGTAACAGGGATTTCTCATATGTCGAGGATGCGTTGAGGACCATCGGTGACGTAAGGTACGATTCCGAATACGAGATCGCCATCGTGAAGACACGTACCGGAAAGGCACGTCTGTTCGGAGGAGGACAGGTGTCCGTCACCGCCGAGGACGGCCCCCTTGCGGAGAAGACCTTTGAAAAGGCGGTCAAGGCACTGATCCGTTCCGAGCTATGTACTGAATGCGGTATCTGTGCCAAGTCGTGTCCTCAGAGGGCGATACGCATCAAAGGTGGGATGAAGGTCGATCCTGAGAAATGCAACTCCTGTGGAAAGTGCGAGAGGTCCTGTATGGTCGTCCATTACTATGACAAGATCATGGCCGGGAAGGCGTTGAACGCCCCTGACCTACGTGATGTTGCGGTTAGGAAGGACAACGGGGGTAGAAGACCCAGTGCCCCTTCCAGAAACAACAGGGACGACAGAAGACGTGACCGTCCTTACAACAGGTCTGGTAGACCTATGGATCAATCCCATGTACAGGTCGGGAAACCTAAGGTCGGTGGAGGTCCCCGTCTGAGGTCGGCGAAGAAAAAGGACTGAGCACCGACGTCCCGTCATGTCGTTGTGACCGAATGTCTATGGCGGGGACATACTGTTTTTTAACGTACCGCAGAATACGGCGACACATGGAAATGTTCTATGTTGCCGCAGTGATGGCGTTCGCACCTGCCCTGGTGCTGATGTATGTCCTGCTGCGTCCATACACCTATCCTAAATCGGATTATGCCTATTTCAGCGACCCATCCTTCTTCATATTGTTCTCTGTAGGTCTTATCGCAGGGGTCATCATGTTTCTTGTGTACACTTATGTGATGAACAGCGTGATCACGGTCATAGTGTATGCTATCGTACAGGTCATGGTAATCGTCGTCTGTATGAACCTCAAGCGTTACAGGGGTAAATCCGACAGTATCTTCTACGGTTTCGGTTTCGGTCTTGGAATAGGTGCTACCAGCGGTACCGGGTTCATCTACTACCTTTCCACAATGTCTTCCAAGCTCGGTGCGGACATGGGTCTGTTGGACTACACCTTCCTGTTCGTGATGGCCCTTTCCATGGTGTTCCAGTTCTCCGCATTGGGAACCACCGTCGGAGACGGTATCGCAAGGCATGAGCCTATGCAGTATGCTATCCAGGCGATGATCTACAATTTCGTCTATTGGATCGTGTTCACCCTTGCACTCTACAACGATGACGCTTTGTACATCTATCTTTCCGCGGCCATGTGTCTGGTGATCTCCGTGTTCTATCTCATGTACGCATATCGCAAGGAGATCGGAACGATGGTCGCCGATGTCCAGAGGATGAACAAAAAGGGCAAAAAGATATGAACTGTTTCAGATGACCCAGTCCCGGGAAAAACGGTTGTTTTCCGGGACTCCGGGTCTTCGATTCAGGCCGAATAACGGCCGTACTTCACTTCGTGGGCGAAGCCGTCCACCAGCATCTTCTTCATCATCTTCTCCCCGTTCTTCGGGTCCACCTCGAGGACGTTCTCCTCTGTGAACGTTCCATAGATACGGGTCAGGCCCTCTGCGAGGAGTTCGAGCTTCATGTCCAGGTCCCGGCAGTGTTCGTATCTGTATACGAGGGTGGAAAGAGGGTCGGTATCCTCGGACGGTTTCTTTTTCTCAGGGGGTTTGGAGAATCCTGTGAGCTGGGACAATGCCGCCCTCGCCATCGATTGGTCCTCGCTTCTGTAGAGGATCTGCAGATCTTTGTTGGTGTCCTGGTTCTCGCAGTAGGGGCATTTGGAATGCCTTGTGGAGAGATCGATGACACGTTTCCTTTTGCAGGCGTTGCAGGCGACCACTGCGTACATGTATTCACCTGAAGTCGGCGAACACCATGGAGGACAGGACACATCCGTACATGCCCTTGGGGATCTCCATGCTCTCTATACGGAAACCGATCTCTCCGAACTCCACTCCGCGGATCTCGGACATTTCCTTCATCTTTGCGGTAAGTTCTTTCCTGAGGTCGTCTGCGGTGCCGTGGAGGTGCCCTTCAGCGACATACCCTCCGTGACCGTCCTTCCTTTTCGTGAACGCGATACCTGCGGATACGACCTCTCCGTCGTAACCTCTCATCTGGGAAAGGACGCAGAAGGTGACCGCACCCATGGGGAGCTGGGTTAGGGGTATCTCTTCGGCCCCGTCCGGGATGACGGATGAGACCGCGACCATGTTCTGTTCGCTGATACCTGCCCTGTACAGTGCAAGGTCGAACGCATTGAGGTCGGATGTGGGGCTGACCGCTTGGCCGGATGTGATGAAATATTTCGAAGGGACTAGACAACCCATTTTATCAACCGTATAGATTCTGATTGTTGGTCTGAGAGTTCTGCTGTTCCCTTATACGTATGTCGATCTCGTCGGCCTCTTTGAACAGAGGGGTGGCGTCCAGGAACATCCTAGGGACAAGCAGACTGAGGGGAAGAAGGAGCTCGGTAGACGAACGGGGGTCGGGAAGTTGGGGATTCGCCGTGCACATAAGGGCAATGACGTTCAGACCTTTGGCGAAACCTTCGTAGAGTGCGATACCGCAGAGACCTCTGACGAGTCCGTCATCCAAAGGTTCCAGTTCGGCTTCTTTGATACGTTCTTTCGCCTCTTCGCTAGAACCTGCGGCGATCAGGCCGTCGGTCTCGTTCATCTTGGGGACACCGTCGAGGAAGATGTATTCCGTCGCACCGAGTTTACCGGCGGCCTCGATCATAGTGGCTATCCATGAACGCATCTGTTCGGGTTTCGGTGTGACCTCCGAGGTGATGACAATGACGTCCCTCGACTTGGTCCTCTTACGTACCTTTTTCTCAGAGGGTTTATCGGTCTCGACACCTGTTTCGGTCTCGGGTTTGATCTCGGTCTCCGCATTTGTCTTTTCGGTCTCGGATGTCACTTCGGACTGTTCCGTCTCGGAATTTTCGGTAACCGCGGAGACTTCGACAGGCTCATCATCAACTTTGTCGGTGGGTTCCTCCTCCTTCATGATGAAGGAACCGTCTTTCACGAAGACCTCGGTGTCCTTGGGCTTCCTGCCCTTCTTCTTGGGGACGGACCCTGCATAGATCCTGATCGGGGGGTACGGTTTCCCATCCTGCATGAGGCAGTATGGTGGAAGGTCGTCGTTGGTGACACCTGCGACGATATCCAGTTTAAGTTCTCTTGCAAGGAAACTGGATATGATCGAGCCTACCAGTCCGACCCCGGGGAACCCGATGATGGCGATCGGATTTTTCAGCTCTTTTTCACCGTACCATAGTATCTGCAGATCCGTCATGTAATCGACACCCATGTCCAACACGTCTTTTAAGGTTCCCCTCATGCAGTATCGTTTAGGAAGGCCATCCGTTTGTACCATTGGTCCATCCATCTGAAAACAGGTGCTGTGTTACATCGTATTACTCATGTTTTTCTATCTTTTAGGATGTAACCCGGTCCATGCAGAACAATCCAATCTTGATCGAGAAGACCTCCGCGGGAATCCCGGTCATAACTGAGAACATCCCTACTAGTGCCAGTGCCGGTTTCCTTGTGGCCGTACGTACCGGTTCCAGGGACGAGTACGACGGTATTTACGGACTCTCCCACTTGTTGGAGCATACGGTGTTCAGGGAGACCACCACCATGGACTCCTTCGAGATGGCGAAGGAGATGGAAGGTGCGGGAGGCGAGCTCAACGCCTTCACCGCCAAGGAGATGACCGCGTTCTACGGCATAACCCTGGAGGAAACCGCGGACGTAGCCATGAGGCTTGTCGGAGATATAGTCGCCAATCCTCTGATCAACGAGAAGGACACCGCTTTGGAAAAGGAGATCGTCCTCCAGGAGCTCAGCATGATCAAGAGCGAGCCCGAATCGTACGTTCACGATCTTTTCGAGCAGAACCTCTGGGTCGGACAGAAGCTCGGTCTCGACGAGGGCGGTTCGGAGGAGACCGTCATACCCCTCACCCATGAGGATCTCAGGAAATACTACGACGAAAGGTACGGCCGTCCCAATCTCGCGGTCTTCGCCACAGGTTCGGTAGACCATGAGAAGGTACTGAAGTGGGCCGAGGAGACCTTCGATCCCATGGAGGCCCCCGTCGTGAACGACAGACCCGAGACCGTGATGCCCGGAGCGTCGTTCAACTACCACGACAACGGTACCAAACATGTGAACATCGGTGTCGGATTCCCCATGGGCAAGGTGGAGGAGAAGGAACGTATCGCGGCCAGGATCCTCAGTGCGGTACTGGGTGCGGGAACAAGTTCCAGGATGTTCCAGAACGTCCGTGAGAAGAACGCCCTCGTGTATTCCATCCATAACGAGATGCATAACTACAGCGACGGAGGATACATCTCCACCTTCATGTCCTGCACTTCCAAGAACGTCCTTCCCGCCTTGGAGGAGACTGTGTCGACCTACAGGCAGATCAAGGCCGAAGGGTTGGAGGCAGGGGAGCTCGAACGTACCAAGAACCTTCTCAAGGGTGCGATCGCAAGGGGCGCCGAGACCACCGACAACAGGATCTACAGTCTCTGTTCGGGATACATGACCCGTGGACACGTCACCAGCGTGGCGGATGCCTTCGCCGCCATCGATGCCGTCACCGAGGACGAGGTAATGGCCGTCGCACAGAAGTATCTCGATGCGGGCCGTGCAAACATAACCGTTCTCGGAAAATGTGCCAAGAAGGTACGTGAGTTCGACATCTCCACCGTCGATCTCTGAAAAACCATCACCCGCCCCTGGGGCGGGAATAGGGTATTTCCATCCGGTTGGCCATCTTTGCGGTCGCCTGGGTGGAGAAACCCTATGTGCCAGTCATTCTTCCGTTCCGTCACGGTCCTTGCGGAAGCAGTCTATGACATGGAGGACCGCATTGGTTGCAGACTCCTCCCTTTCCGCGACTTCGGGGGTGAGCTCTTCGCTCATGGTCTGCATATCCTTGATCTCCATGGCCACAAACTTTACCTGGAGAGGCATGCTGTCGGGGTCCATTCCACGACCTATCTTGATGGCGGTCGCGACATTGACATCATGTGCCGGCATGTCCGCCACGGTACTCTCGAAATCGGCCACATCGAATATGAGGATCGTTCCGGGGTCGTAGTTCCAGGTCTGTATCGCATCGACGATGACGGCATAGCTGTATCCACGCATCAGGGGAAGGAGGTCGAGTCCGCCCACGGCCTCCTGACAGCAGTCCACATCAGGGAGGTTCATTTTCTGGATATTCTCGGAAATGCGGAGACCGATGGAATCGTCGGTCATTATTGGACTTCCGATACCTATGACCGCTATGCGACCGTTAAGTGCCATGTTCCAGGAATAGACGTTCTGTTTTAATCGGTTTCTCTGACCTTGTATCGGTTTGGATTTCAAAACAACCTTTTTTTAGACAGTCTGCATCTTAGATGGCATGGACATAAAAGTACGTACGGAGCAGGTCATCAACGGTGTATCCATCACCAACCGTCAATTGGAGGCCTTGCAGGAGATCCTGCGTACAGGTAGCATGAGCTCGGCCGCGAAGGCGATGGGTGTGTCAGTGCCAGTCGTACATAGGTATGTGTCCAATATAGAGGCGGCCGCAGGGGAACCTGTGACCAAATCCACCCCTATGGGGACGCGGCTCACCCCTGCAGGTAAGAGGATCGTAGACCTTTTCATGGCCTGTGAGGCACGTTGCCGTGACAACAGGGGTTTCACCGTCGCATGCAGCCCCGTCACCGAGGAGCTCATGATGTCCGTGTTCTCCTCTCTCAAGATGACCAACGTGGAACTTGTCGTGTCCGATGACAAGCATAACGTGAGGATGATGATCGAAGGTCTCGCCGACATGGCCCTCGTGGACGATCCCCTGTATCTTTTCGATATCGACGAGTACGGTTACGAGGCGGACGAGATAGGTTACATGGGCATGGTCTATGTGGACAACGGTCCTTCGTTCATACGGTACAAGTACGGTGCACAGAGGGTCGCCTTTATGTTTTTGGATACCGCGAACAGGCAGTACACCATCGATGCTGAGACGTATTCCCTTTCGGAAATGCTGGGTTCCAACAAGAGTTTCTTTGTGGACGAGTACCTGCTTACCCGCAAGGGGCTGAAGCTCAAGAGCGCCGTGAACCCTAAGATGCTCAGGCACTCCATCACGGCCGTGTACCGTTCCGATAACAAGACCGTACGCAGGATAATAACCGCTCTGAAATCCCGTCATATCGAGTGAGTTCGGGCCTGCCCCGATAGGTTTCGTTTCCTATCCGGTCTGGCGGTTTTACGGATATTGTCCAGTATTTGAGAAATAATCTGAATTTAGGTTTAGCGCACAAGTTAATACCTAGGGGGTCTGAACGTTTCTTTTTATATACTATAAGATTGTGCTACGACCAGAGGATTTACTATGGAAGTAAAATTCGATCCTGAATTCGAGAAACAGCTCGCCGAGCTTGGTGGAGAAGACGCTAAGCTCTGCTTCCAGTGCGGTACCTGCACTGCCGGATGCCCCTCCGGAAGGCGCACCTCCTACAAAGTTAGGAAGCTCGTCAGAATGGCACAGCTCGACATGAAAGATGAGATCATCAACAGCGAAGAGCTTTGGATGTGCAGCACCTGCTACACTTGTGTAGAGCGCTGCCCCCGCCGCGTCCCCATCGTAGATGTCATCATCGCACTCAGGAACATGGCCGTCGCAACCGGAAAGATGAAGCCCGCCCACAAGAAGACCGCTTCCAACCTTTACACCCTCGGACACACCCTTTCCATCAATGACGATGTCAAGGCCCAGAGGAAAGCACTCGGACTCCCCGAGGTTCCCCCCACCGTCCTTGCCAACGCAGATGCAATGGCCCAGCTCAAAGCCATCATGGACGCTGCCGGATTCGACAGCATTGTTAAGGAGTGATTTCAATGGCAAAATACGCATTCTTCCTCGGTTGTGTCGCACCCCTCAGGTACCCCGGTATCGAGAAGTCCACCCGTGTTGTCTGCGAGAAACTCGGAATCGAGCTCGTAGACCTTACCGACGCTTCCTGCTGCCCCGCACCTGGAGTCATCAGGGCATTCAGCAAGACCACCTGGCTCGCAGCAGCCGCCAGGAACCTCGCCCTTGCAGAGAAAATGAACCTCCCCATCGTCACCATCTGCAACGGATGCTACGGATCCCTCTTCGATGCAGCACACGAGCTCAACAACAACCCCGAGGAGCTCGCAAAGGTCAACGAGATCCTTGCCAAAGTCGGTATGAAATACAACGGAACCACCAAGGTCCACCACTTCGCAGAGGTTCTCTACTACGAAGTCGGAGTCGAGAAGATCAAAGCCGCAGTCACCAAGCCCCTGGAGTACGGAATCGCAACCTTCTACGGATGCCACTTCCTCAAACCCAGCGACATCAAAGGACTTGACGACTCTGACAACCCCCACATCCTCGACGACCTCGTAGAGGCTACCGGATGCAAGAGCCTGCCCAGGAAGCAGAGGACCCTCTGCTGCGGATCTGGAGGAGGTCTCAAAGCCGCTTTCGGAAACGTCACCAAAGAGTTCACCCAGACCAACCTTGAGAACATGAAGGAGTCCGGAGCACAGTTCATCGTCGATGTCTGTCCCTTCTGCCACCTCCAGTTCGACACTGCACAGGCAGAGCTCGGATTCAACATCCCCGTCCTCCACCTTTGCCAGCTCTACGGAATCGCTATGGGAATGACCGAGGCCGAACTCGGACTCTCCCTCCACAAGATTCCTGTCAAGCTCTGATCGGGTTTCGTATAAACTTCCAGGGGGCTTCGGCCCCCATTTTTATTTATTTGATATCGAACCATCAAACGTGAAATGAACGTTCTGTCGATTTCAATTTGCTCCGTGTCGTAACGGTACAGTTGTGAAAATTGATATCTGTATTTGGATGTATTAAATATTCATTTATAGATAATTTATTATTATGTGGTCCTAGTGCAATTCGTGTGGATTGCATTTTCTGACAAGCTCCCAGGAGCCCG
>JAKSHW010000059.1 GCA_024399195.1 archaeon
GAGCTCCGATTCCAGTTTCTTCCTGACCTCGTCGGACATCCGGATGGTGGCATCGATGGTACCGTTCTCTATATCGTCGCATATAAGACGCCAGTTGTCACGGATGTAGTTGAACATCTCGAGGACGAAAGTCATGAACGTCGTGTCGATGCAGGTGACGTTCCTTTCGGAAAGACCGTACCTTGCGTGTAGGTATCTGGAATTGGTCTCGGGTTCGGGAACGGATGCCTCCCCCGGCGAGGTGTAGATCTCAGGGAGCTGATAGTTCCAATCCTGTACCATCTGTCCGGACACTCCGCAGTAGCGGATACCGTTGACGAAGGATATTCCGGAGGCCTCGCAGATGGAAAGTATCTTTCCATCCATGAACCTGTCTCCGATGAGCCTTTTGACCACGGAGTAGGGACATGCCTGGGTGTAGTCGAGGAAATAGTCCATGGATTTCTTGGACATGGGGATCTTCTTGGGATTCCCCATGGTTCCCGAGGAACGGTTGTACTGGTTCACACCGTATACGGAATGGAGGTTCTTTTCACCATGCAGCTCACGGAAGACGAGGTCTGCGTAATCGTCGAACACCGAAAAGGGCACGATACGCTTGAAATCCTCGATGCTGCGGATCTCCGAAAAACCGTGTGACCTGCCGTACTCGGTGTCCTTGTTGTCCTGGATGATCTTTAGGATGAGGGATTCGTTCGTGGAACGGGGATTGTCGCTCACTTCCATGAGCTCGTTCCAGGCTTTCTCACCACGGGCGAGAAGTTCCTCGTTCTTCGCCCTTGGTCCGACGGTTTTTGACATCGGATGCTCATCCGAATCCAGAATATAATGCTTGGTCGGACCTCCGACCTGAATCTGCAAGGACGTTCGACGAGATAGGATGGTAGATTATTCCATATGGGCATCGGTGTCCGGCTCTGTACAACCGCCGTACACCCTCTACCGACACCCATAGCATACATGGACATACTGCGGAACGCGCTTCGGTTCCACGGTCAAAATGCCTGGTTGAAAAGAAGGATGTCCCGGGATCTAGGTGGACCTTCCCGGGATCATCCTGTGATATTCAGTACTCGTAGTCTTCCAAAGAAAAGACGGCGACCACCCAGAACTGACGGCTGGTCTTGGATATGGGTTTGCCCTCGTCGTGGATGTAGGCGTTGCGGACGGTCCTGAGCTCGTGGAGAGCGTCCTTGACGAGCCTGCTCTCGAAGGCACCTCTGAGCTCGGCCTCCCTCATCAGGGCGAAGAGGTCTATCCTCTCATCGGGACTGTGTTCGAGGACCTCGCGGAGATCGTACTCGAGCCTTTTGACGAGCTGCATGCAGAACACGGCGTCGTCGGGTTCATCGTAATAGTCTTCCTTGCTTCCGAAGCCGCCTATGGTGCGGTGGCGTGCCTTCCTGTCCACAAGTTTCACGGGCTCCACACGGGGCTTTTCGACCTCGGTCTCCTCACGGAGGGTCTCCGGAACGGGGACGTCCACGGGCTCGTCGGGTACGGACCTTCTGTCGAACGCTTCGGGAACCTCTTCGCTCTCCGCCATGCGTGCGGCGTACTCCTCGGCCTTCTTCTGCTGCCTTGCATCGTTGTAAGCCTTCACCTTGGTTGCGGTCTGTCCCAACGCGTCCTTCGCCATGGAACCCGCCTTCTTGGCTGTACGGCCGACGGTCTTGCCTACCGAGTTGGCCACCTCGGTGATCTGTGAAAGGAAATCTTTGTCCACGGACATCTGAATCAACACCCTATAAAAGAATTATACTGTCCTCCGGACGACTGTCTGGGCGGAGGACAGGGGCATACCGCGTCTCACTGACGCTTTTTCATTTCCCAGGCATATGCGGTCTCGATACTGTCGCCGAGGGTGCGTCTGGGTTCCCATCCGAGGACCTCCTTCGCCTTCTTGTTGTCGGCCACCAGGGACGCGGGGTCCCCGGGACGCCTTCCCTCGACCTTCAGAGGGATCTTCTTGCCGGTTATACGCTCGCATTCCGCGAAGACCTCTTTGACGGTGGATCCCTCGTTGGTACCGAGGTTGAAATAGTCGGTCCTTCCGCCGTTCTCGAGGTATTTGAGGGCGAGGACGTGTGCGTCGGCGAGGTCCTCGACGTTCACGTAGTCCCTCACACAGGTACCGTCACGGGTGTCGTAGTCGGTACCGAACATCCTGAACTCCGTACCGTCGCCGAAGGTGGATTTCAGAATATTAGGGATCAAATGGGTCTCGGGGTCGTGGCATTCCCCCACCCTGCCTTTGGAGTCCGCACCTGCGACGTTGAAATACCTCAGACGGACGCTCTTCAGGCCGTAGGCGTTGCCGTACTCGTCCATCATGTACTCGATGTCGAGCTTGGTCCTCCCGTAGGGGTTGATGGGGTTCTGAGGGTGTTTCTCGTCGATGGGGATGTACACCGGCTCCCCGTAGGTGGCCGCGGTGGACGAGAACACTATGTTGCCCACGCCGTTCCTGACCATGGCGTCGAGGAGGTTCATGGTCCCGGTGACGTTGTTCCTGTAGTACTTGGCAGGATCCTTCATGGACTCCGCGACCTGGGAGAAGGCGGCGAAATGCACCACCGCGGAGAATCTCTCCGAGGAGAACACCTTGTCGAGGTCCTCGGAGGACATGAGGTCGCCTACGGTGACCCCCAGGAACCTTCCTACGGACTCTACCTTGGAAAGGGCCTCGCCGGTCTTGGCGAAACCCGTGGAATGGTTATCGAAAACCGCTACATTGTATCCTGCATCGAGGAGTGCGATCACGCAATGGGAACCTATGTACCCGTCCCCGCCTGTCACAAGGATGTTATCTGTCATAATGGGGAAGTGTATGCCCCATGCATTAGATAAGTGTGTCCGACGGTTCCCTTGAAACCCCCTAAATACGAGGCGGTCCATTGGGGATACCGCCGTAATACCATGCCTGAAGAACCTTCCATCGGACAGAAAGCCATGTACGAAGACCTCACCACCGAAGAGCTCCTTGCCCTGGCGGACGAGGTCAGGGGTACCGACCCCGACAAGACCATCGAACTGGAACGCATGGCCGCGGAAAGGGACCCCGAACACTATCCCCGGCTCTACGACGACCTGTTCAGGAACTTCACCCACGGGAACGTGGAGGAGATGAAGAGGATCTGCATGGAAAGGGCATACCTGGACAAAAGGATCAGGTTCCGCATGGCGATGGCGATGGTCAAAGGTTACTACGTGGACCGTTCGCTCAACGAAGGTATCGCGATCCTGAAGGACATCGCGTTGGACGACAGGACGTACCTAGAGGGTTTCGCGACCATCGTACTCTCGATGAGGCTCGTCGAACACTACGACGACCTTTTCAGGATGCTCCTGGTGGCGAAAGAGAGAAGATACGGACTTTCGTTCTACCTCTACAGGTGTTACAGGGAAGGAATCGGCACGGAAGTGGACCTGGAAAAGGCCCTCAGGACATTGAAACCGAAGCTCAACGACCATCCCGTCGACTACCTGGAGCTCCTTTACGAGATACATCCCGAAGAGGTCCCCGCGTTCCTGGAGAAATATCTGGTGAAACACCCCGAATGCAACGTATCGGTCGCCTGCAGGCGTTTCCCATCGGAAGGTGCGACGGAGTCGGTAATAGCACAGATGCGCGAGGGAGCCGTTGCGATGAAACCCTACCGCGTCGAGGACATGGACAGGGTCGCATCGATGGACTCCGATCCGAAATGGAGATACGACGTGTACGCCACCTTCGCCGACAGGGCGGACAGGGAGACCGCTCTGAAAGTATTCGGAAGATACCGTTCCACCGACGAGGGTCTGCTGACGGTCCACAGGGTGCTCACGGACAGGATGGAGGAGTTCACCGGGATCTGCAGGGACATGGGGATCTTCATGGAGCTCATATCGGGAGGTCTCCTCGGACTCCTGCGTCATAAGGACTTCATCCCCTGGGACGACGACCTCGACCTCATGGTCTTCGAGGACGACATACCGAAGATCAACAGGTACATCGCCGAACACGACACCTCGTTCACCATGCAGAAGGCCCGTACCGGGATCCATTACAAGCTGATCGACCTGTTCTCCAAAGTGGAGCTCGGACTGTTCCCCATGGAGGCCGTGCTGCACTACGTGAACCGCACGGTCACGTTGGGCCACATGCCCACCGAGGAGGACACCGACAGGCTCGGAAGGCCGCTCTGCGTCACATACCGCCTCACCAGGGAATCATACAACGACACCCAGTTCTGTTTCGAGGAGAATGTCCTTTTCCCCATCCGCACCGCGGAGTTCAGGGGCATACAGGTACCGGTCCCCAACGACCCTGAATCGCTGCTCACGCAGTTCTACGGAAGGATATATTCCGTCCCGGCGTCCAAGACTAAGGTCCACATGAGCGTGGGCAAGATAGCGGAGACGGTCAGGTGCGTGGAACTCCGTGAGAAAGGGATGCTCGACAGGTACCCACGGATATTCGATGCCATGAAAAGGTATCTTTTCAGGGGAGACCTGGAACTCGCGGCACTCTGGATAGAGAAACTGAAGCTGTATGCGCCGCCCGAGGTTGTGGAATACCTTGGTTCACAGGATATAACCGGGAAGAACGCGAGGAAGATCTACGACGTCGTCAAGAAGATGCCCGGCCTCAATCGTCGAGACCGTCGTCCCCTATCGATTCCTTGATGTTCTTGGCCATGGCACGGTCCTTTTCGACGCCTCTGCCGAGGGTGTACGCCTTCACGAGCATCTCCTTGCAGGACACCGAACCGGACTCCATGGCGTATTCGACCATTTCGCTGTCAGCCTCCGGCGTGTTCAATGCCCAGAGGAGCTTCATGTAGAGCCCGTCTATATCGCGGAACCCCGCCTTGACGGCCTTACGGGCATGTTCCAACGCCTTGGCGTCGTCCCGTTCGCGACCGTAGCCTTTGCGGTAGATCTCCGCGAGGTAACGGTCCCCCAGCGGGTTCCCGACACCGACCAGTCCGTCCACGATGGCGTTCGCCTCGTCCCACCTCTTGTGCCTGATATGGAGCATCACCTTCTTCGACGGATCGTATTCCGCCACCGACCTGCCGGACCGGATGTCGCTGAAGAGACGGCATGCCTTCAGGTACATCATGTCGAGAGTACGGGGATCGGGCTTCTCGGTGGATGTGATGTAGTCTATGGCCCCTTTCACGTATCTGTAGTAATCCACGACGAAATGGACCCTCGACGCTCCCCACTTGTGGAAATCGTCCGCAAGCACGTTGGGAGGGGTCTTGATGTAATGGCAACCGGTCTTCTCGATGAACCTCAGGTTCAGTTTCTCGATGAGGAGCCTGGGCCTGCGGAGCTCCTTGCCTGCGGACTCGGGTACCCCCAAGGCACCTATCTTCTCGTTGGAGTCCCTGGCGTCTATCAGTATGACCCTGTCCCCGTAACGTCCCTTCACGAACTCGGCCATCTTGTCGATATAGCCGTAATAGTCGAACTTGCGGGCGTCGACGAAATTGTACGTGTGCTTTATCCCGCGTTGGTTCAGGACATACGAGGTGCGGCCGACCTCGATCTTGGACACGAACCTCTCCGTACCGTCTTCCAAAACGAATCTGTACATACCGTAGGCCGCGGCCCTGAAGTCCACCACCAGCCATTCGGCACCGCTCCCGAGGAACTCCTCCCTGACGGTCTTGTTGTAGTCCCTGCAGGCGACCTTCCTCTTGAAGTTGTGCTTCTCCCTGTCGTTGAGCTCCTCGTTGAGGAAATAGTCCTCGGGGGCCGGACCGGGAAGGAACTCGGAGATGAACGACACTCCTCCGGTGAACACCTTGACCGTATACCCCTCGTCGTCGAAGAACCCGAACGAATCGCGGGAGATGCAGCACCCCCATATGTCCACGGTCTTTCCGTCGGTCACAGGGAGACCCCCTTGAACAGAGGGTTCGATCCCCAGTCGTCCCCCCACAGCAGGGGGATCAGTTCCTTGAAGGAACCGATCGAACCGGACTCCACGAGGTTCTGTATATGGCGCGAGGCCTTCTTGGTGTTACGGCCGAAGTACAGACCCTTGTCGTGCATGTACGCGAGGTACAGGTCGGCCTTTTCCGACCCTCTGACGGTCAACGCGTTCACGGTGTCGGCGAGGGCGTCGGTGTTGCCGTCCTGGATAAGGTTAAGCAGACGCTCGTCGGAACGGACCTTGTCGCGCAGTTCGTTCGAACGCAACCTGTCGAACTCCATCGAGACCTCCATGAACAGCCTGTCGAGATACGACGGATCGGGGACGTCGGTACCGATTATGTGCCTTATGGACGCGTTCAGGTACTTCCCGTACGCCTCGAGGTACTTGCCCCTGAAGACGTCCCATCCCTTGAAATCGGTGAACAGGGTCCCGAAGGGACATTTGATGTAATGGCATCCGGTCCCGAGTATGAACCTCTCCATGAGCTCGTATTCCACCGAGGTCCTCTCGCGGGATTTCGCCACGTCCACGGGGACCTTGGAGAAAAGACCCATGAAGGAGAACGCCTCATGCGTCTCGACCAGGATGATATTTCCGCCGTAGACCGCCTTCAACCTTTCCAGGAACGACGTCAGGTCCTCGGGGGAGTAGTTGGTCCAGGGCCTCACCGATTTGGACAGGTATCTGCCGCCGGTGGCCTCGAGATGTTCAACGAACCTCTTCCCGCAGGAACGCGACAGCAGTGCGGAACCTTTCTCGGTGCGTACACGGAAATGGGAGAACAACGAGGACCTCAGGTCGAGGACCAACCAGTCGGAACCTCCTTCCTCCAATCTGCTGAGGAGGGTCTTCTCGGCGTCCATGCGGATCCAGGCGTCGTCCACCCCCGTGTCGAGCGTGTCCTTCGAGATCTGGGAGAAGACGGAACAGTCCGATATGTCGTTGGCTACCGCCATACCGCAGAAGGCGTTCTTTTCCAGAAAACCATGGACCCTTTCACAGACCCACAGATCTACCGACGGACCGTGTTCGCTCATGTAAACGGATGTGGACTAACGTCCACTTATGTAAATACTATTGCTAAAAACGGAACTTGGATGAATCCCACGTCCACCTGTAACAATATTAAACATGATAGGGATACGTACCGAGGAACGGGATAAGATGAGCGTCGACGAGAAAATAAAACTGGTGATCTGGGACCTTGACGACACCCTCTGGAAAGGAGTGCTCGCAGAAGGTGACGACGTGGAGCCCTACATGGGCAGGTTCGACACCGTACGCAGACTGAACCTCCGTGGGATCGTGAACGCGATAGTATCGAAGAACAGATACGACGACGCACGCAGGAAACTGGAATCCATGTCCGTATGGGACGATTTCGTGTTCCCCCGGATCTCGTTCAACCCCAAAGGGCCTGTCATAAAACAGCTCATCTCCGACATGTCCCTCAGGCCCGTGAACGTCCTGTTCATAGACGACAACGACTCCAACCTCAACGAGGCGGAACACTTCTGCCCCGGGATCAACACGCTCAACGCGTCCGAATGCGACGGCATACTCGACAACCCCTTCCTGGCGGGCAAGGACGATTCCGCCCTGTCCAGGCTCGAACAGTACAGACAGCTGGAGAAAAGGGTCACCGCCAGCCAGTGCTACTCGTCCAACGAGGAGTTCCTCAGGCACTGCAACATCCGTGCGGAGATCGTCCCCTACACCCAGGACCTCTTCGACAGGGCGTACGAGCTCATAGAGAGGACCAACCAGCTCAACTACACCAAGAGGCGTCCCACCGCGAAGGAGTTCAGGAAATACCTTGAGAAACCCGATGTGGAATGCAACCTCGTCCATGTGGTCGACGACTTCGGCGACAACGGGTTCGTGGGGATAACCGTGACGAACAAAGGGAAGCTGGAGCATTTCGCGTTCTCCTGCAGGATCCTCGGATACCACGTGGAGCAGTGGATGTACGCCAGGCTCGGACACCCCGACATAGAGGTCGTGGGCGAGGTGGCCATACCGCTCAACAAGACCGACCATCCCGATTACATCACCCTGGTCGACAAACAGACCGAGAAACTTGACATCGACGGACTGCACCCCGAGGGGAAGACCTCGGTGTGCGTCTACGGGGCCTGCTACATGCAGAGCTGCTACAGCTTCTTCAGGACGGCGATGTTCGATACGGAGCTCAGGCTGTCGCTCACCTCCGAGCAGAACTACAGGTTCGACAGCGCCGCCTATCTGGCCACCGTCCTCACCATGACCGACGAGGAACGTGTGACCCTGCTCAGCAAGGAGAGGTTCTCCAAATACGCCGAGTTCTTCGAGAAGCCCGACCTCACACGTTTCGACTACGTCTTCCTCGGCCTTTCCGAGGACTACCACTTCGAGTTCGCCTACCTCAAGGACCATCCCGGGGTCAGGCTCAACAGGGACCTCCTGGGAAGCCTCGGAAAGAAACCCGGGCTCTGCAGCGCCGAGGCCCTCGAAAAGAACCTGGAGACCGTGTTCGGACATCTGGGGGACAGGACCAAGCTCATACTGATGGTACATCCCGACCACGAGGTCCTGAAGGATTTCATCGAAGGCCGGGACAACGACCGTCCCTTCTGCGAATGGACCAGGTACACCGCCCTCAACAAGACCGTGAGGGACTTCATCGCCAGGCACGGCGACAGGGTCATCGGCTGGGATGCAGGATTAAGGGTTACCGACAGGGAGTGCTGTACCAACAGCATCAACCACTGGACCGTCAACACCCGCAACGCCATGATGTCCGACCTCGTGCAGCTCATCCTGGACGACAGGCCCGCCAGGAGCATGTCCGACAGGAAATACACGCTCGTGACGGACTCCACCATGGCGGACATCAAGATGGCCGGTCTAAGGGCCCTCGGGTACAACGTATCGGACGTCGTCTCCGATATAGCGAAGACCCCTGCCGAGAGCGAGTACATGTTCATCATCGACATGTCCGACAACGCCACCGCCCTGCGTATCGTGGAGACCATCGGGAAGGAACGCTGCCGCAAGGTGACCGACACCGACGAGGAGGTCTCCGACAAATCGCACCTCTACCAGCTCGGAAAGATGTACGAGAACGGGGACGGGGTCGTCAAGGACCGCTCCAAGGCGATCGAATACTACCGTAAAGCCGGCAACATCGCGACGTACAGGCTCGCGAACCTGCTCTACCAGGGGGACGAGGACGAGATCGACGAGGCCTTCTCCATGGCGTACGAGTACCTCACCACCAACAAGTACGGGAACTCGTCCGTCATCGGGGACACCGGTGACAGGATACGCATGCACCTCCTCCTCTCCAACATGTATGCCAAAGGGAAGGGTGTCGAGAAGAACCTCGACCTCGCCATCAACCAGGCGTACATCGCACAGTCCAGGGGCAGGAACGAGGAGAAACGTATCCTCGGACTCAGGGCCGAACGCGGGAACCAGGAGGACATGGACTACCTTTCGGCCTATTTCGAAGGTAAATCGTACAACGATCCGAACGCACCCGTCGCGTTCTACGCCCTCATCAAGAACGGACCCGTGGAGAACCTCCGCTACGCCGAGACTCTCCTCAGGGACAACCTCAACAGGAACAGGGAAGCGACCCTGGACCTTTCGGAACTCCTGTACAGGTACAACAACACCGAGAAGGACGAAGAGGCCCTCAGGCTGCTGTCCACCTATTCCGGCAAGAACACCGAACACGCGGACGACCTGAAGGAGAAGATCGAGAAGAGAAGGGCAGAGAAGAACAAGGAGGTCACCATCGTCAGGGGATTCTTCGACAACTACGAGTTCCTTCCCGACGAGACCACGTACTACGCACAGAACACCTGCCTGAAACTGTACGACGTCCTCAAAAAGCTCTGTGACGAGAACGACATCAGGTTCTGGGCCTACGGCGGAACCCTCATAGGGGCCGTAAGGCACGGCGGTTACGTCCCCTGGGACGACGACATGGACCTCATGATGCCCCGCGAGGACCTGAAAAAGCTGAAGAAGGCCTTGGAGAAGAACAAGGAGTACTTCATCGACGAGAGTTTCGTGGTAACCAAGCCCATGAGACTGTACCGCTTCAAGAAACGCGGTGTACCGCTGTTCATAGACATCGCGATGGCCGACTGTTTCACCAGCGACGAAACGGCCGATGCCCTAAAGGAGAGGTTCGAGGAGAACATGAACAGGAGGCTCGACCTACACAGCACCCTGGTCGATGTGGTCGATAAGAAGGACCTCTCCAAACTGTTCGACAACCTCGCGACCCTGAGCATCCCCCCGTCCGGTAAGGACGGCTATGTGTCCATAGGCGTGGATTCCGCCTTCATGCGCAACTCCAGGCTCAACACCTTCCCCGTGGAGGATGTGTTCCCCCTGAGGTCCGTCCCGTTCGGTGAAGGACGCGAGATGTACATCCCCAACAACGCCCTGAAGTACGCCAAGGCCCAGTTCGGCGACTTCCTCACCCCTGTGCTCTACCGTGAGAAACACACCAGGGACATCAAGCCCCTGAAGAAGTTCGTCGGAGAGGACCCCGACATGGTATTCGCCGATTCGTTGGAAGAGGAGTACAACACCTGTATGAACAGATACAGGGACTATCTCCTGAAGCTCGACAAGGAGGACACCGCGATGCTCTGGGGCCACCTGACCCTCCGCAAGATGAACAAGATCGTCAGCAGCGGTACACTGCTCAAGGTCCTGCACGACGTCTATGGTTCGAAGGATGACGTGGAGGCCGTCAAACTGCAGTACGCCCTGAACAAGCTCAGGTACAGCAAGAAACAGGTGAACTCGTTCGACATAACGAAGTACAGCTACAGCTCCTCCGAGCTCAGGTACCTCCAGGCCGAGGCCTATCTCGAGGGCGTAGGTGTGGAGAAGGACCTGGACAAGGCCATATCCATCCTGAAGGTCCTCGCATTGGAAAACAACGGCTATCTGCTGAAGTACCTCGAGGTCATGGTGGACAACGGCAGACTCAACAAGAACAAGGTCGACAACCTGATGAGGCTCTGCACCATCGGTTATTCCGATGCATACAGGATCGCCGGAAAGGCATATCTCAAAGGAAACGGCGTGAAGGCCAACTTCGACAAGGCCTGTGAGTGGTTCAAACGTCTGCTCAACAGGAAGGAGACCAACATAGCCCCGCTCCTCGTGGACTCCGTCATGGCGGAGAAGGGATCCAAAGAGGCCTGTATAGCCTACCTCACGGAAAAGGACATGATGACGTCCAACGTCAAGAAGTACCTCGATTCCCTGTGAACCTCTTTCCGACACGGTTACACGGCCGTGTCGGGGCATCTCATTTCTTCCTGGATGCTACGTACTCGTCCACACGGGCGGAGAACGACCCGTTCTTCTCCTTGAATTTTCCTGTAAGGTACTTCAAGGCCTCTTTGTTGCCGAGTTCCACGGAATCCTTCAGAAGGGCGAACGCCATCTCGACATCCTTCCCCACGTAATCCCCCTTCTCATACATCACGGCGAGGCGGAATATCGACCAGGAGTCCTTGTCCGGTTCGATGAAGGTCTTCAATGCGATTATGTCGTGGTTGGCGCTCAGCTGTTTGAACCACAGCTCGTTGAGCATGAGGGCCATGTTCGTCCAGTTCGGATTGTCCCAATCCTCCACGACCGTGCA
>JAKSHW010000006.1 GCA_024399195.1 archaeon
CTGGATTCGGACCTGGGGGTAGGTATATTCCCTATTCTACGGAGCTAAGGTTATAAATTTAAAGAAATTCAAAAAGATGATCCTGCTTTAAAAATGGTGAAATTATATGATCATCTGTCTATTGAAATAGAGCGTAATAGGGACCATAGTTCCTTGAAACAATTGTCTGCTGACATTTCTGTTGAAAGGAATAATCTCATTAATGTTAAAGATAACATATCTAAACTGAACGAGTCATTGAACAATCATCAGATTCAGTTGGTATCGGTATTGGGTATATTCTCTGCGATAATATTCGTGTTCGTAGGGGGATTCGATTTTCTGAGCAGTGCAATAACGAGTGCGAAAGAAACCGAGATACACATTCTCATATGCACGGTCTTGGTAGCAGGGTTCTTTTTCCTCAATATGATTGTATTGCTTCTGTGGGTCATTGGTAAGGTTGCACATGTCGATACAATCTCTTTCAAGAGAGGTTATCCGTTGGTACTTGTATGTACTGATGTTCTGATCATATCGATGTTGATAGTTGTCGTATTGCATTTGGCGAACTATGGGCCGTTCGTGTTGTAAAAGGTCCCGAACCTATTGTTGCAAGGTTCGGGTGGAGCATCAGAGGATTATGACATGGGGGCGGCCGTAGTTACGGTCGATCACCGCCTCCACTCCATATACCGATCTGATGTTCTCCGGGGTGATCACTTCGTCCGCTGCACCTGCGGCCGTGATCTCTCCATTCTGCATAAGGATTACCTTATCGCAGAATTTGAAGGTCAGTTCCATATCGTGGATGATTGCACACGCCCCCATCCCGTTGTCATCGACGAGTCCGCGTATTATGTTCATGACCTCCATCTGATATTTGAGGTCAAGGTTCGATGTCGGTTCGTCCAGAAGCATGATGTCCGCCTGTTGTGCCAAAGCACGCGCCATCAGGACCCTTTGGACCTGTCCGCTGCTCAGGGAATCGAAATTCTGTGTTGCAAGGTCGTCTATGTTCATATCGTACATGGCCTTCCATACTATCTCCTCGTCATCGGAATTCATCTGCCAGCTTCCATGCGGTTTACGTCCCATCAGGACCACCTCATAGACCGTGGGGGAAGACATTTCGTTGTTTCCGGACTGGGGGACGTATCCTATCGATTTCGCGATATCGATCCTTCTCATTTTGGATAGGTCCTCACCGTTCAGCAGAATCTTGCCTTGTTGGGGTTCTAGGATGCGATTGATACATTTGAGGAGGGTGGTCTTCCCCGAACCGTTGGGTCCGATGATACCTACGAACTCTCCCGCTTTCATTTCGAATCCTACATTTTTCAGAATGTTCTTTTTGTGGGGATATGAGAATTCCACACTGTCTACTTTCAGTTCCATGTCGTCCTCTTCAGTTTATGTTGGTTTTTTTGCGTACAAGGAGGAATATCAGTAACGGACCTCCGAACAATGCGGTTATCGCCCCTACCGGTAACATGGCCGGTGCTATGACGGTCTTAGCCACGATGTCTGCTATAAGAAGCAACATGATCCCGGTAAGTGCCGATGCCGGTATCAGATATTTCATGCCGTTTCCGATGAACGTTCTCGATATATGCGGTGCAAGCAGGCATATGAATCCTATGGCCCCTATGAACGATACGATCGTTGCTGTCAGAAGACATGCGGATACGATCGCTATGCCCCTGATCGCTCCTACGTTAATCCCGAGTCCTTTTGCGGTATCGTCACCCATTCTCAGGATGTCAAGGTCTTTGCTCAGCACCATTGCGAGTATGAACCCTACGATCGAAACGACGAATACGTAAGGTGTCTGCCAAAGCATGCTGTTGTTCAGGTCCCCTATAGACCAGAAGACTACGTTCTTGACAGCATTCGGGTCGGCGAAATACTGCATGATGGTATTGCATGCACTTGCGATATAGGATACCGCGATACCGCAGAGGACCATCGTCGTAGGGGACATGGATTTGCGTCCTGCGGCCAGAAGGATTATCGCAACGGGAATCAGGGAGAATATGAACGCATTTAGTATCTGTCCATAGACGCCGTTGATCAGTGCGAAACCGTATATCATCGAAAGTGCCGCTCCGAAGCATGCGCTGCTGGATATTCCAAGGGTATAGGGGGTCGCTAGACTGTTCCTCAGTACAGATTGGGTGATACAGCCTCCGATGGCCAATCCTGCTCCGGCACCGACCGCCATAAGGACGCGTGGGGCACGGATGTCGATTATAATGGATTCTATGTTCGGATCCACTTCGAACAATCCTGGAAACAGCTGGTTCACCAATGATTTGTACACAAGGTCCAGGGCTATGTTGGTGGACCCGAATGCGATAGACGCCCCTGTGACCACGATGGCGACGATGCATACTCCGACGATGTACATCAAACGCTTCATGAACAGACGGGAGACCGCCTGACGATTGTCTCCCGTCCCCACAGGGGCCCCTGTGGTTCTATTTGTCATTGCTCACCTTTTGGGAGTGTAGTAGCTTGCATAGGGTGCGTCTATGAAGGTTCCGTGCTCGGAGATCTTATAGTCGCTGTGCCCCATCCAATCCATGTATTCCTGGTGGATCTTGTACGGGTCGAAATCACCACAGAGTTCGGGATAGAGTATCTTCACCATGTATGCGGAAAGAAGGAGACCGCTGGAAGCATTGTTACGGAAGTCCCCTGCAAGCATGTATGTGTTGTCGACCGTGATTCCTGCCATTTTCACGTATTTGAGCGAGGCGACGGCCTTCTCTTTGGTCTGGAACTCGTTCCAGTTGTCCACAGTGTATCCCTGGTCGGGAACGGCCTCTACAAGTTTTCCGTTACCCTGTAACCTTACGGTGTGCATGAACATGAAGTCGATTTTCTGCTGACCTAGCCATTCGGTATCGGTCTTATAGGATAGTTTTCCGGATCCGTAGTCGGAGAATTTACCTTCGGCCGCAAGTTTTGCACCAGCGAGGATGGCGGCCTGTCCGAGCGTGTCCCCGTCCGCATATACGGAAACCGCGTTGGAGGTTTCGGAATCTGCCATGTATGAACTGACGTAGTTTGTTATGAGAACGTTTTTCCTGTCCTCTTTTGCGACTTTATCGGAAATATCCTTGATCTTGTCACGGGTGTCGAGAAGCCAGTTCACATAGTCTTTGGCCCTCTGTTCTTTGTTGAAGATGTACCCTCCTTTGAGTATTCCTTTGATGAAGGAGGTTTTTTCGAGATCGAGGGTGTTGGTGGTGTAAAGACCGAGATACACTACGTCCGTGTTGGTGAGTTTGGTCACTTTCTCTTCGTATGCGGAAGAATAGAAGGGGAGGTAGAGGTCAACGTTCATACTTTTGATTTTCTCGTAATCGGGTGCTCCGTTCGCACCATAGCTTTCTATCTTATGGTCGAAGTAGAAGGACGATCCGAGGATGCTTGCGGGGAAATCACCGCATACGACCTTGTCGCCCTCGCCCATAATACTGACGAATTCGCTCAGTTGAATCTGGTCAACCGCGATTCTAGTTGGGTTGCAACGTACATGTTTGAAGTTTCCGAATCCGTCGATCATGTTGACGTAGGTGGCTTTACCATCGATCAATGCCTTGATCTGGGTTACGTCTGCCGAATCGATCTTTCCGTTGTTGTCGGCATCTGCGAAAGGATATTCCTTTTTCCAATCGATGTCATTCGATTTGTCATCGTCCGAGTTGTTCTTGATGATCTTCTCTATGAAGGTTACATCGTCGGTATTGATGGTCCAATCACCGTTAGCGTTTCCATACACATCGAGTGTATCGTTCATCATGACGCGTTCGGGGGTCGAATCCTCTTTTGTCATGATGATCGCTGTCGCGGCACCTGCGATGATCAGAACCGCTACCGCTATGATCGCCAGTACTTTTTTGCTCATTTGTATCTCTTGGATTAATAATCCAATAAGTACTATCATTTAACAGTATTAATACTCGTTCTAATCCGAATATTTTTTACGGATAGTTTGTAAATCCATTTTAAAATGATATGTTGATTTTATCCCTATACATTATAATGACCCTGCCAAGAACAATGGCGATGTTCCGTCACTGTCGTTGGGGGGTATAGGATCATTCGGTCGGACATGAAAGGCACATCCGACCGAGGGTGGTTTTCAGAGGTTAAGGATATATCCGTAGTACAGCACAAGATACAGGACGAACACGATACCGAGGCCCCACATGACGAGAGGGATCTCCTCGGTCCTTTTCATCACGATCTTTCCCAGAAGATAGGTGATCGTACCGAACGCCATTCCGTCGCTGATGGATCCGGACAGTCCGATGAACGCGATGGTCATGAAGGCGGTGGCGGCATCGACGTTGTCATACCAGTCGATGAGCTTCACAGAGGTCATCATCAGTACACCTACGAGGACCACCGCACCCACGATGCAGGCATTGGTGAAGATACTGAACACCGGTGAGAAGATGAGCGAGGCCGCGAACAATACAGCGACCACGATCGGCATCAGTCCCGTTCTCGCTCCGGACTCTATTCCTGTGCATGACTCGATGAACGAGGTCGTGGTGGTCGTTCCCAGGGCTGCTCCCGCCATGGTGGAGATCGCATCCGTCGAAAGGGCTTTGTTGCTCAGTTTGAGCTCCATCTTCGCCTTTACGCTGACCCTGTCGGTGATCGCGAGGATGGTGCCTGTGGTATCGAACATGTCCATGACGGTCAACGCTATCACGGCCGCAATGAACGGTACGAGGTTGAACCCTATACCGTCCACCGCCCTGAACGGTTCCCCTATCAGCGAGAAATCGGGGTTCGCGAATATCTGGTCGGGAAGGGGGATTATGCCGAAGACGATACCTATCGCGGATGTCACGAGGATCCCTGCGAGGGCCGAACCCCATACGTTCCTGTACCAGAGGGCCAATGTCAGGAATATTGCCAAAAGGGCCAGGAGGATGGTGGGTTCGGACAGGTTTCCCAACATGAGGGCTGAACCGTTTCCATGTACGATGATGCCGGCGTTGAAAAGACCGACGATCGCGATGAAGAATCCGATACCTGCGGTGAAGGAGTACCTGATCGTGGGGCTGAACGATTCGATGAGCTTCGTCCTGGTCCCGGTCACGCAGAGGATGAAGAACAGGATTCCCGAGAACAGTACGCCTAGGAGGGCCTGTCCGTAGGTGAGTCCCATGTTTGCACACATAGTGTACGATAGGAAGGCGTTTACACCCATTCCCGGTGCCAAGGCTACAGGGAAACGTGCATACAGTCCCATGAGGAGACAGGATATGACCGCGGCCAATGCGGTGGATGTGAAAAGTGCGTTCCACGAAAGTCCGGGCACACCTGACGATATGATCGCCGGATTGACGGTCAGGATATACACCATGGAGAGGAATGTGATGATCCCTCCCTTAATTTCGGTAGGGATGTCCGAACCTTTCTCGGTTATTCCGAAATAACGGTCGACAGCCTCCGCGAATCTAGACATGGCATGTCATCCAGATACAGGTATATATCCGTATGATAGCACGTTTTGGTTCATTTACAACCGATATTTGATGCGATTATGTGTTATTCGGTGATTCACTGTATTTTTCCAGTTTCGTTCTCACACCGTCAAGGGACATCGTGGGCTTCCTTTTCTTCGCTTCGGAGATCCAATACTTCGCTCTTTCATAGTCTTCATCGATACCGGTCCCGGTGTGGTACATGTACCCCAGGATCGCCATGGCCTCCGGGTCCCCGATCAGGGAGACCTCGGTCCTGGAAGGGGTGTATATTTCCAGACCTTTGTATATAGATCCAAGACAGAGTTTCAATGCCTGTTCTATGGAATCGTCGGTTCCTTTCGAAAGCAACATGTAGATCGCTTCGACAGGGGCCATCTTTCCTGATCCGTAGACCTCTGTCAACTTCTCGATGGCCGATTCCTTTTGGCCCATGTCGAAGAGGATCAGTCCGAGACGGTATTTCATTTCAGGTTCGGTGGATCTTTCAAGATACGGGACCAATCCGATCTGTTCTTTCATAAGGTCTTTGGAACGGTATATGTCGAAAAGTTTTTTCAGGGAACTCTCGTCGTTCGATTCTATTCCCTTGGTGAACCAGTCGACGGCGGTATCCCAATTATCACCGGTGAGGTATAGCGTTCCCAGATGGTATGCCGAGTGGATATCCCCTATATCGAAACCATCTGTGGCCAATCTTATCGCCTTTTTCAGGTATTCGGTGGCTTTGTTCTTGAAAACGTATCCGAGTATACCGTCGTAGTACTTGTACGTCTCAATACATTCGGTGGCCAGATACGTCATCACATGTTTTTCTGTCATACTTTTCGATTTGGAAAGGATCCCTTTTTCCTTGAGGTCCCTTGATATCTGTATGATCTCCAACAACGATTCTTTTGTATGAATGCGGAACAGTAACCTGAACAGTTCATCGGTGTTTTTGCTCGCATATTCCACGCTGTGGTCGAAAAGGAACCTGGCCCATTGTTCCGACCTTTCCATGTCGTTCTCCTTTTCGAAATACAGTTCGAACAGCTGTTTGGCCGCATCCAGGTTTCCTTCGTATGCGTAATATTCCAACGGGCCTGTTATTTTTCCGATACCCTCGTCCGAGTTCCTGATGATCTCGGAATAGGTTTTCGCCGCAGGGTAATACGTATCGAGGAACGGTTCCAACAGGCCCTTCGCCTTTTCCGTATCCTGGGGGTATCCGCATTTTCCGTCCTTGTACAGCTCTGCCAAACAGTGGCATGCACCGGGCACACGGCGTTTTACGTACGATTCTATGACGGCCCTTGCCTTCTTAGGATCCGTTTTATGTGTTAGCAGGTACGATGCATAGCGGACATGGTCCAAGGGGGATTCCTTCGCCTTTTCCAACAGTCTTCTGTAGTCGGGGTTGTACACGATCCGCACTTCGTCCATCGAGTCGATCCTATGGGCCTTGGGGCGGTGTATCTCCATTTTAGCGTCGTTCGTCAATGCACAACAGTCCACCACGCCTCTGTCCCCGATAACGAACATGGTGATCGAATTGGGTTTGTCCAAATAGATCCACCCCCCATCGGTGTTCAACGCGATCCTTCCCTCGTTCAATTTGTATCTTTCATACAGAACACCGACATCCTTTGTTGTAAAAAGATTGTTAACATTGTCCATCTTCGATACGGTGTACTTGCCATCTTTTATTTCGAAACACCTTACAGGCGAATCAATCGGCATTAATTTCTTATATTTGCTTAAAACCGTTTTATAAATGGGATATAATGAAGAAACTATTAGTTTGTAACCGTTATATTTCTTTATATCCACAAAATATGCCTGGGGATCGTCTATTATGGTCAAGGGGTGGACTTCGGTGGTTAAACCATATTTCACAAGGTTCACAAGATGGTCTATGGCACGGTAATCGACATCCGAGTCGAATTTTCTGGCGAAGATACATGATGACGAGTACAATCTAGGAATGTCCTTTTCGGTCAGGACCACGGGATGAAGTACGTTGAACTCTATGTGCCTGACGCTACCGGCGATCCTGTTGGAGAAACCGTATTTTACAAGGGTCGACATGATGAAACATTCATCCGAACAGTAACCGCCGCAGAAATTACGTACGATCTCAGGTTCGTGTTGTAGCAGACATGAAACGGCGTCTTCCGTCAGACTGAACCAGTTACTGCCTGAATGGCGTGCACCGAAGGAATCGTTGCGGATGATTCTTTGTTCCGAGGATAACTGGTCGAACAGACATTTATCGACGTATTCTTTGTAATATTCGTTCTTGACCACGTCATCCTTGTCGTAATAGTAATCGTTCCGTTTTGTGCGTCTGTAGACGTCGTCCCATCTGTCTATGAATTCCAATCCTTGGTTGGCATCGAAGAAGTCGTTGATGTAGTCCTGGGATTTAATCGGAAGGTCCGCCCCTGACAGCATATGGTAGTACTGATACGGTCCGTTACGGAACGAATATCTGATAAGGTTCAACTCACATAGGACCAACGATTCAGAGCCCCAGTTAACTTCGATCCTGGGGACGAGGAACAGTCTGGATTTTTCACATTTGAGTTCAGTCGTGTCTATAGTTGTCCATCTCCTGTCGAGGTGGACGTATATGTCCGATCTGTGGTCGTCCAAGGCTTCGATCAGTTTGTTCAGAAGATGGGCGTCAGTGTGGGCTATGATATGATATGCATGTTTCCGTTTGAACCTGGATGTATTTTTATCATCATTTATTGAATCTTTATAGGGTGAAAGGTATGGGTCTACGGATATCTTTAAATTTCTTTCAGTTATATTTGCATTAATGTTATCGTCCATATGACTGCTATGCTAAGGTGCATTTAAATTTTCTTCGTTGCGTCTCCTTACCCTTCATGGGTCTGTCATATAGCGGGGACGTCAAAGGTGAGGCGGGGTTTCCCCCGCCCTTCGATCAGTAACGGCGTTTTTCAGAACGTTTCTTCTCTTTCTTGTACTGGTTTCCGGGGATGTATCCGTCATCCTCGAAAATGTAATCGAAAGTGGCGAGATCGCCCATTTCCTCGAACTTGGAACGGACGTATTCCTTGGCCTCCTCGTTCCTGCAGACCTTCTGCAGCCATTTCACGGAGGGGGCATCAGGGCTTCCCGCCATACCGAAGTACACATCGGCGGCCTCTATGTCGGCACCCGAGTCATGCAGTGCGTAGAGGAGTGCCTTGTTGTGGCGACGTTTGTCCTTTGCGATCTCAATGAGTGCATCCTTGCATTCGGGGATACCGTCGAGACAGTGGTTTCTGAGCCAATTGAGCTCATCGGGTCCGCCGAGACGTTTTCCGATCTCCAGGATCTTCCCCACGTCGTTGTTGCAGTATTTGTCAAGGTATTCGGAGTTCTTCCCGTCATAGCAGTCAAGGAGACGGTCGATGTCGCCTTTGGAGAGATAGTACGCTTCGAGCGACCTCCTGACCTCTCTGGTGCACTGCATCTGGTCGAGTTCGTCAAGGGCCTCGTCGCAACCCTGTCTCATGGACTCTACCATGAGGGAGACCCACGGGCCGTTCTCGGATTTGATCTTCTTGGCCTTCAGGAAGGTGGAGTAGGGTGTGCGGGGGAGTCTGAGCTCGTTGAAGCTTGAGAGGATCAACGGTTCGTACTCTTTCATCTGTTTTCTGACGTACACTTCGGCTTCTTCTTTCTGGAACGCTTGTACATACCCGCTGAAGAATTTGGCCTCGGGGTATCTGTTCGCCAGTTTGGATAGTTCCGATTTGGCGGAACCGTAACCGTTCATCGCCTTGGTGAACACCTGGGGGATGGAGTTCTTCTGTTTGAGTTGGTCCTGATAGTCTGTGAGATATTTCTCTGCCTTGGTGGATTTGGTCTTTCTCACAAGGTCTTTCAGTCCGGCGGTGACGATATCGGTCTTGGTGCCTATCTCTTTGGCGAAGACATCTATCAGTTCGCTGTCCTTGTCGACCGCACTCATGCGGATGAGACAGCTGATGGCTACGATGTTGCCTATGCCTGCGGACTCCTTGATGAAGGAGGTGTCGTACCCGGGGTCGATGGTGCTGCAGAGGTAGTCGAACATGGCCATCATGTATTTGGGGCATTCTTTGCCCAACCTTTCCCTGATCGCAGGGAACTGTTCTGTACCTGCATCTTTTAGCATACGTATGAGGTTCTTTTCGCATCCGCCGTTCATCTTGGATGCACCGTTGAGATACAGCACCATGGCCTCATCGTTCATTTTCTTTATTTCGCAGTCGACACCTTTGTGGAGTATCGCGGTGACATCTGCCGGGATGGCGATCCTGGGCTTGTCCGTATAGGTATTGTGTCTGTCCCTGCGGTCGTTTCTGGGACGACTGTAACGGCGATCCCTGGGGCCTTCACGTCTGTCGGAACGGTCGCGGGGGCCGTTTCCGTACCCTCTGTTTCCGTCCCTGTGGCCGTATCCGCGGTCGGAATCCCTGTCCCTTCCGTTACGGGGGGCGTTCCTGTGGTCGGACCTTCCGCCTCTGTTTCTGTATTCGTCCTGTGTCATGGAAATAGGTTGCCATTTGGTCATCGCTTTAATACCTTTTTAGTGGGTCGTCTCTGCTGGGTATGGCTCCATTCGTGGTTTAGCCTATCTTGGATGCTTTTCCGACAGTGTCCGTTTATCGGTCTGTTTCAAAATCCATGTAAAAATTTTATCTACAAATTGCAAACAGGTTTATTTTGGTTTCGAACGTGGTTGACCGTGGGATTTCTGTATCCATATCGCCCTTCTGACAGGGTATTGTCAGAATGGATCTATGGTTATTCTAAGCGATTCTTGCCTTGAACACGATAATCTCATAGATATTTTTGTAAAATCAAATTTGCTATAGGGCCATAAGGTTATTTCCAACAATGGGAACTTAAAATCCTGGTTCGAGACTATAGACAGGTTTATGGTCTAGGAAACGATATTTCCTGTATGTCCGCCACCGAGTTCAGCATACCCTCCGCCAGAGGAGACGTGGACCTGCATTGCACCGAATGGGCCGTGGAAAAACCGGTAGCCGTCTTGCAGATAACCCATGGGATGACAGAGTACATCGGAAGGTATTCGGGATTGGCCGAGTATCTCAATTCCAAGGGTATAGCCGTAGTGGGACACGACCATCTCGGACACGGCGGTACATGTCCCGACGATCTCGGATATATCGCGGATTCGGACGGGGACCTGTTGCTTGTCGAGGATGTCCGCAGGGTCACCGAGACAGTTTCCGAAAGGTACCACGGCATCCCCTGTTTCATTATGGGCCACAGTATGGGTTCGTACGTCCTCAGAAGATACCTCACCGAATACAGCGACCTGGTGGACGGGGCCGTCCTGATGGGTACGGGTAACCAACCGTCGTCCGCCATCGCCCTGATAACGGCCATAGCGAAGATGCTTATGAAGCTCAAGGGTGTGAGATACCATAGTCCGTTCATCGACCGTATGGTACTTGACAATTACAGCAGAGGGTTCGAGACCCCCGCACTGCCGAACCGTTGGCTCTCCCACGATGAGGATGTATTGAACGCCTACAATTCAGATCCTCTCACATCATTTACGTTCACAGTATCGGCGTATAAAGACATGTTCTCCTTGATCGGATACGATGTGAAAGGCATAGGCATCGATTCGGTCAGGAAGGACCTCCCTATCCTTTTCATATCAGGTTCGGAGGACCCCGTAGGGGATTATGGTAAAGGGGTAAGGAAAGCGGCCGAGATGTTCAGGAACCATGGCCTGTCGCCGGAAACGTTGCTTTATGACGGTTTCAGACACGAGCTCGTCAACGGGAAAGGCTGCGGAAGGGTCTATGAGGACATCGGTGAGTGGATCCTAGGTAAGGTGGACCGTTCACTCCAGTCTGATACCGAAGGGGTCCAGGAGATGCAGGGCCTCGGGGTATGAGAAACGGGCACCTTTGACCTTGCAGTCACGTACATCGATGATGTATCCCGTCGAGCCTCTGAAATCGGCGTTTTCAAGTACGCAGTTACCGAACGCCGTGCCTTCGAAGGTGCAACCGCCTATGTTCGCTCCTTTGAGGTCGCATCCGTCGAACGACGATCCGACGAACTCCGTACCTTTCAAGGACACCTTGGCCATCGGGATGTTCTCGAAGATACAGTATCTCATAACGCAGTCCACGGCATATTCCAAAGGAGGCAGTGGTCCGGACCTGACCGCCGAGAAGTTCATTCCCACGAACGAACAGTCTTTGAAACCGTTGTCCCTCATCCTGCATCCGTTGAATCCGTTGGAAACGAACCTGCACGAATCGAACGTACATTCGTTGAACGAGCAGTTCGAGAACCTGCAGTTTTCGAATCTGCATCCTGTGAACGTACATCCGTCGAACTCGCAGTCGTTCAGGTCATCGTCGACCATCTCCATCCCCTCGAGATAATCGGAATCACAGTACATCTCGGATACCATGGCCCTACGAAGGTTTTGTTACTTTTATTACGTTCGGGACAGGATTAAGTATCCGCCGAGGCCTACATCGTCACGATGGATGGGAAACATCGTGTGGCGATATACGTCAGGGTTTCGACGGAGGACCAGGCCCGCGAGGGTTACTCCCTCGATGCACAGACCAAGAAACTCGTCGCCATATGCAAGTTCAAAGGATGGGAGGTGGCGGATATCTACCGTGACGAAGGCTGTTCCGGAACCAACACGGACCGTCCCGAATACCAGCGTATGTTTTCGGAGATAGACCGGTGGGATATCCTGCTCGTCCTGAAGATGGACAGGATACACCGTAACAGTGTGAACTTCGCCGCCATGATGGACACTCTGAACCGTAACGGGAAGGATTTCACCTCCCTCAACGAGAAGTTCGATACAACGACCGCCATGGGCCGTTTCGTCATGGATATAGTCCAACGTATGGCCCAGCTGGAATCTGAACAGATCGGGGAAAGGGTCAAGATCGGAATGAGGAAGAAGGCCACCATGGGCATAGGTGCGATGGGTTCCGGCATACCTTATGGATACCGTTACGAGAACGGGCAGCTGGTGGTCATCGATTCCGAGGCCGAGGTCGTACGCCGTATTTTCAGATGCTATTCCGAAGGACAGACCATGGACCGTATCGCCACGGATCTGGTGAATTCCAATATCCTTTCGAAGACCGGTCGCAGATGGTGCAGACAGAGCATCAGCAAGATACTGCACAATCCTCTCTATGCCGGATACATCAGATGGGACGATGTCCTCAGACCGGGTCCGCACACGGCGGTGATATCCATAGAGGAATACGAGTCTGTGAACGGCCCATTGGGGGGAACGGAATGAAGGCCGCCTGCTATGCACGTGTCTCCACCGAGGAACAGGCGGAGGAAGGTTATTCAATCGATGCCCAGAAGGAACTTCTCGGACTGTACTGTGAGGCCAACGGGTTGGAACCTGTGTACTTCGTGGACGATGGGTTCTCGGGACGTAACACACGCAGACCGTCCTACCGCAAGATGATCGAGAGCATGGCGGGATGGGACGTTCTCCTCGTTCTCAAAATGGACAGGATACATCGTAACACCCGTAATTTCATGAACATGATGGACGTCCTCGAAAGGAAGGGGAAGCAGTTCATCTCCGCGACCGAATCGTTGGACACCACCAACGCGATGGGTCGTTTCGTCGTGAGTATGATACAGTCTATAGCCCAGCTGGAGTCCGAACAGATCGGGGAGAGGACGGTGTTCGCCATGAGGGAGAAGGCGGAGACGATGGAGAACTCCGAGTCTTCCAACCGCACCATGGGTTTCAACGAACCTTTCGGATACCGTTTCGAAGGTAGCGACCTCGTCGCGGTACCTGACGAACTCAGGTTGGTGAGAAGGTCGTTCATGGATTACATCGTCGGGGAATCGCTTCCTCAGGTGGCGGAGGACATGTACCGCAGCGGATACCGTACGCGTAGGGGCAGGAAGTGGAGCGAACGTTCCGTCGCCTACATCTTCCACAATCCGATATACGCAGGATATCTGGAATGGGACGGTATCCTCAACAGGCATTACTGTGGTAACGCGGTGGATCCGGAGACCTTCAACGAGGTCCAGATGATCATGCATTCCAAATCCCGTAATCCCGACAAGAAACCGCCGTTTCTTCTTCCTGTTGGAGAGGACTGCGGTGGTGAGGATACGTCCAATTCCGATGGGACTGACGGTCCAACTAGTGTATCTTAAATAGAGAAAGTCAGATTGACCCGCCATGTCTAAGGCCAAGAGGCTCAAACTTCAGGCTTGGTTCATGGTAATCATCATGGTTGCTGTCGTGTTCGTCGTAGCCGCGGCATTCATCGCTGGTCTTTGAACCTAACAATCGCCGCAGGGGGTCACCCTTTGCGGCATCAAACCACAGGGGTGTAGGAGGTCCGGTTGTTCCGTGACGGGCGATACAAGGTTGTTTACACGTGATTTTTGTATATGCACGCTCGTCTGTTTCTTCTACACCCTGTATTTCCTCATATTCTATACAGGGATGACCTCGTACGCGGAGCATCGGTTCGGTGTCGACATGGCCGTTTCCGGACTGATCGCCAGCACGTTCATAGTAGGCGACCTGATCGCAAGGCTTTATGTCTCACCCCGTCTGGAACGTTTCGGGAAAAGGAACATCGTGAAGTATTCCTTCCTGTTCAGCACGGCTTTGTGCGTCCTCTATCCCTACATGTGGGACGTACCTTCCATGTGCGTCCTCCGTCTCCTGCACGGTTTCACGTACGGTGCCACCTCCAGTGCCGTGAACACGTTGGTCGCGGAGATAATCCCCCCGTCGAGACGCGGGGAAGGTATGGGCTATTTCATGCTCAGTCTGAGCATATCATCGGCCATAGGGCCTTTCCTCTGCATGTATCTCCAGGACCACGGCTCGTTCGAAGACGTGTTCGCCGTAGGTACCATCGCAAGCCTCCTCGGACTGGTGTTCTCGTTCTGCATGACCAAAGGGAGACCGAGGGATCCGACCTACAGGGTGCCCAAAGGGGTCAGTAACTATTTCGAGAAGAGCGCCTTGGGGATGTCCATGGTCCTCTTCGTGTTCTATTTCTCTTATTCGGGGGTCCTGTCCTTCGTGTCCCCCTACGGTCAGACGATAGGTCTGTCGGACTTCGCGGAGTATTTCTTCGTCACCCTTTCCATGGGGACGCTGTTTGCAAGGATGTTCCTCGGAAAGGTCTACGATGTGCATGGGGAGAACATGGCCCTGATCCCAACGTTCTTAGTGTTCATCTTGGGAATGGTCCTCTTGGGGACCGTCGACAACGGATGGACCCTGCTTCTTGCCGGAGCGATGATTGGTCTGAACCTCGCCATGATGACCTCGGTGGGACAGGCGATCGTCATCAAACTGTCCCCTCCCGGCAGGTATGCCGTGGCGATATCGACGTTCAACATCGCAATGGACATTTCTTACGCCATAGGGCCTGTCGCCAACGGCTCCATCATAGACATCCTCGGATACAGAGGGAACTACCTTGTGATGGCGGCGGTGGCATGTCTGTCCCTGTCGATGTACATTGTCCTCCATGGCAGAAAGGTCGCCGGAGGCGGAATAGCCAAAGGTTCCAGATGACCGTCCCGAACGTTAGGTTTATGACAGTACATCGGATTCTCGGGACGATATCAAATGGCAAAACTCGGAGAAGACGCATGGATGTGGTACATCCGTACCGAAGCTGTGGACGGAAAACTCGTAGGGGAACCCGTCAGGGAGATCTATACGGTCCTTAGTGTCCATGGGATGGCGGTGAGGGTGAAGAAAGAGGTTCCCGGATGTGATCCCGAGATACTCGAGACCTCCGTACGTCACGGTTCCCTCATCTTCGATGTGTCCAAACTTGCATTGGTGAAGTCCGAGAAGATCCCCACCTGCATCGGACAGGTGACCGTCGATGTATGTTCCAAGGTGGATATCGACGGATACGAGACCGTCTACATCGACGACAACGACATCGTGTTCAGACATGTGGAAGGGATCAGGAACGGCGACGGGACCCAGAAGGTCGTGGCAAGGGAACTGGTCGCCATAGGTTTCTGAACGACCGTACGGTGGTCGGGATACACTGGTATAATGATTTTATATATCCCGACCATCCCACTCTCCATGATAGCCTTCGATGAGGATATCCGTGAGAAGAGAGCGCCGCCTATAGCAGCGGCTAATGTTGTGATTATAGCGGCCATATTGGCGATCATCGGGATCGTATGTCTTCTGACCCAGATCTATATCGGTGCCCTCGTCATGGGCGGTATCGGTCTTGTGCTCGGAGGCTATGCCATGGGATTCGTCCATCGCAGCGGCGGTAACAAGGTACTTTTCGGAATCTCCGGAGCAGCCCTCCTCCTCTCCGTCTTCTCGTTCATGATCGGATTCGCAGGGGCCCTCTGATACCATGGCGGTTTACAGGGGTAAATACATCCTCGAGGGTCTGAACAAGATCTCTCCCGAGATGGAGCGGGACCTGGACCTGGCATATGACATCTGTATGTCGTATAGGGACGACTTCCCCTGTGAGATGTGCGGTAGATGCTGTCATCAGCCCAACATCGTCATCCGCCCCGAAGAGGTCGACAGGGTCTCAAACGCCGCCGGCATAGATCTCGGAACATTCATGACCCAGTATGTCCGTCAGACCTATGACGGGCGCATCCTTTTCAACAAGACCGAGAACGGACCCTGCAGGTTCCTCGGAAAGGACAAGAAGTGCACGATATGGAAGGACCGTCCCCAGATATGCGACGATTTCCCATATGCGGTCTCCATGTTCATGAGCCGTGTGTACCTCGCCCTCACCAACCCCGAGGCCGATGTGCTCGAGCTCATCTCCTATATGGACGACAAATGGCCTTGCACCAAGGTCATAAGATCCTCCATATTCAAGAAGGTCGAGGAAGGACGCATCGCACGTTCCGAGCGTCGGTCCTGATTCAATATACCTGCAACGTGATCCTGATATCGGTCGTGTACCATACGGGATACGTGCAGGTGTATCCTGAAACCGCTTTTCCCTCACCAGTTCCCAAGACCATCTTCTTGCCGTCCACCTCCGCGTACAGCCTGTAGGCCCCGTTCCATGGATACACACGGTCAAGGAAGGTCTTGAGGTACTCTTCCATGATACCGTCGCCAAGCAGTATGGACGATGCCGTAAGTTCCGAGACCGAACATACGCCCATTGTCATCCCTTTGTAGCCCACCTCGTCGGAATCTATGTACGAACCGAACAGTTTCCTGCAGGTGTCCGATGGATCCTCTATGTCCATGTCGTTGTCGGAGAATATGACCGTGACCATGAGGGTGGCTATCCCGATAAGTGCGATGAAGAACATGGCGTCCACTATCGCCGTAAGCCCCTTGCGGTTCATCTTCTGTATAGGACCACCTCCACCACCGTGGGGACCGACTGTTCGCCGTAACCCAATGAGTACACTTTCTTCACCATCGAGGTCGTGGGGGTCTCCTCTCCGCAGGTCCAGGTCCTTTCCTCGATAGGGAGCCCCGGTGAAGAACAGACCACCTTCGCACCGGAAAGGCGATTGGCCTCCACAAAGTATTCCGTACCGTCATCGGACCACTCGGAACCCGATTCCGACACTGTGAGTCCGGCCATGACCGTCCAGTCGAACTCTACAGACCCCTGCCCCGTGTTGGAGACCTCGGTTGCCATGAATGCAAGGAAAGAGGTCATGACCAGACATACGGCCATCGTACCGGCCATGGCCTCGAAGAAACCGGCATCCCCTCTGTTGTCCATTCTCATGGGAAGGGGTTTGCCGTCTAAGGTTATTAAACGGACAGAGTACAGTTAGTGTTTACTCAGTACCGCGGAGGTATGCTCCGTAGTTCAATCCGCCGCACATCGTCTGCAGATCGGCCTTGGAACGTACATCGAACTCACCATAGGCCCTGGCCACCGCCTTGGCGATGTTCTCGGGTCTCTTCCTCAGGTCGATACCTACGGATTCCACGCCCATCCTTCCGATCTCCCTCAGGTAGGGGAGGAGCATAAGGTCGGATGAGTTGAGGATGTGGGACAGTTCCCTGTTGTCCTTGTACACGGGGAAACGGAACCCTTTCTCGTCGACCAAGGTGCCGTTGTGCATGGCGGGGTCCCTGGTGCACATGAGCTCAGTCCTTCCGAACACCATGACCTCCAACCTTCCGGGATAGTGTGATGCAAGGGTGGAGATCTCGTTCTTGGAGAGTTCGGGGGACAGGGTGGTCTGGTAGAACTGGTTCTTCCCGAAGGAGTTGAAGGTGTTCATGAAGTAGCTGGCGTACACCCTGTCCCCTTCCTTGGGCCTGTACTGTCCAGGAGTGTGGACCATGAGCGGCCTTCCTTCGGGGTCGAACTTCTCCATGGGGGCGAAACGGGGGATGATGCTTACGCATTCTATGCCTTTGGAATCGCATATCTCCCTTGCTTCCGCGAGGTTGTCGTTCATCTCGAAATATACCCTGTCCGCGTAGGGGAGGACGGCCTCAAGGTTTCTTATGGAGCCGAGGTAGAACGATAGCTCGGGCATGTCTATAGGGGTCCTTTCGATGTCCTTCATGGGGACGTGCATCTGTCTGCGTTCGGTGGTACCGTCGAACCTGGGAGCTTCGCCTACGAGGTTCTTGATCTCGTCTATGCGGGGATCGAACGTTCTGAACACCTCGTAGGTCCCATCGGGGATATGGAACGGAGAGGCGTTCTTTCCCGGTGCAGTGATCTTGAAACCGCCGATCTTCTGTTCTCCGTCGTAGATGGAGATACCGTCACGGACGTTCACTTTCTCATCGAGCTGTGCGGTATCGAACTTCCTTTTGTTGAACGTTGCTTTTCCGAGATAGTGCCCGCGGTTGTCTGCATATGCGGCCTGTACGGGGGATACGACCCCTCCCAGGTATCCGTCACCGTATCCACGGTTGAAGACGGTCTTGAGCAGATCCACATCCTCCTCGTATTCGGACGGATCGAGGCCCTTGTTGGCCGCGGCATAGACCTTTGACGAAAGGTACGCATACGCCTGACTGCGCATACGGCCCTCGATCTTGGCGGAGGTCACGCCGATCTCCTCGAGCTTCTTCAGCCATTCGACACCGTAGATGTCGGCACTGCTGAGCTTGAAGGAGGATTCTCCGTCCATGGTGTACTTCTTTCTGCAAGGTTGGGCGCACATGCCTCTGTTACCGCTCCTTCCACCTACCATGGACGAGAAGAGGCATCCTCCCGAAAGGCAGTAGCATAACGCCCCCTGTACGAAGACCTCGGTCTCGACTGGGGAGTCTTTGACGATATCCTTGAGTTCGTCGAACGTGAGCTCACGGTTGAGGACCGCACGGGACAGTCCGTTCTTGGAACACCATTCGAGCCCTTCGATGGAATGGATGCCCATCTGGGTAGAGGCGTGTTTCGCTATGTCCACCGTGTGGATGGACTTGAGGAGCCCCAGGTCCTGTATAAGGACCGCATCCGCACCTATATCGGCCAAAAACCTTACGAACGAGACCGCATCGTCCATCTCGGAGTCCTTTATGAGGGTGTTTACGGTCACATAGACCTTCACATCGTTGTCGTGGGCGTAGTTCACCGCTCCTTCGAGCTGACGGTCCGTGAAGTTTCCTGAATACGCCCTGGCACCGAAGGCCTTGCCTCCTAGATACACAGCGTCGCATCCGCCTTTGATCGATGCAATGAGTCCTTCGGGAGAGCCTGCCGGTGCTAGTATTTCCATAGGTCAGCGATTGCAGTGAATTATATATGGATGTCCCCGAAGGGGTTTTCCGATACGCGTGAAAAGGTGTGATGCCGGGGGATGACCCCCGGATAAAACGTTTAGTCGTCCGGTCCCATGTGCCTTTTGGCGTGGTCGGAGATATATTCGATGTGGAGGAAACCGGTGCAGTCGCTCTTTCTGACCGATGCCCTGACCCCGTAGACATCCATTATGTTCTCGGGCGTCAGGACCTCCTCGGGGGTGCCGCTGGTATAGACCTTGCCGTTCTTGAGCAGGTACAGCCTGTCGCAGTATTCCGCGGCGATGTTCAGGTCGTGCAGTGCGGACAGAACGGTGAGGTGGAGGTCTTTGACGACGTCCATCAGCTGCAGTTGGTATTTCACATCGAGGTGGTTCGTGGGTTCGTCGAGGACCATGCAGGGGGTCTTCTGGGCCATGGCCCTTGCAAGGACTATCCTCTGCTGCTCCCCTCCCGAAAGGGTGCTGAAGCTCCTTTCCGCGAACTCGTACATACCCACCTTGCGGAGACATTCGTCCGCGATATCGAAATCCTCCTGGGTGTCGAACTCCATGGATTTCTTATGGGGTGCACGTCCCATCATGACCACGTCACGGACCTTGAAATCGAAAGGCGAGTAGGTATGCTGAGGCACTACGGCGGTCTTGAGCGAACTGTCACGTATCGTGCAGTCGTTTATGTTCACCCCGTCGATGATTATGTCTCCGGTGTATTTGTTGATCATACGGTACACGGTCTTCAGGATGGTGGATTTTCCACTTCCGTTGGGACCTATCAGTCCCACGAACTCACCCTCATTGACCTCGATGGTGGCTCCTTCGACGATGACCTTGTGCCCTAGCTTGATGCCGAGGTTCTCTAGATCGATCATTCAGGCACCTCCGAAGTTATAGGTCCTCTTGATCATGATGTATGCGAACACGGGTGCACCGCAGAACGCGGTGATGATCCCTATGGGTAGTTCGGATCCGCTGACCAGTATACGGCAGAGGATATCGCTCACCACGAGGAAGATGGCACCTACCATGGCACTTACAGGTAGGAGCTTCCAGTGGTTGGTACCGGTCAGTCCTCTGACCACGTGGGGGATGATGAGTCCCACGAAACCGATCATTCCGCAGAAACATACGGAGGTGGCGGTCATCAGGGCGGTGAAAACGACGTAGATCCTACGTTTCTTGGAAAGGTCGATACCGAGGGTGGTGGCGACCTCGTCCCCTGCGAGCATGGTGTTCAGGTTACGGATCTGGGTGAACAGGTAGACGACGGACACTATGAGGGCCGCCGCAGGAATGGTGATCTCGGTCCATGTGGAGTTCGCAAAGGAACCCATAAGCCAGAAACTGATCTCCTGCATCTCGTCCTTGTTGGCGAACAGTACGACGATGAGGTTCGATACCGCTCCGAACAGGCTTGCGATGATGGTACCGGACAGGACGAGTTTCACGCTCGTCGTCCTTCCTCCGGCCGACGATAGGGCCAGTACGGCCATGGCGGAGAAGAACGACCCCATGAACGCACATGCGGCGATACCGTAGCTACCGAACAACGAACCGAGGAATCCGGAGACTCCGATGGCGATGGCGATGGTGGCTCCGAGGGATGCACCTGAGGACATACCTAGGATGTAAGGGTCTGCGAGAGGGTTCTGGACGGTGGCCTGCATGACGACACCGGCCATTGCAAGGGATGCACCTACGACCGCGGCCATGGCGACCCTGGGTGCACGGACGTTGATGACGATGTCGTATTGGACACCGGAATGCCATGAATCGAAGTTACCGATGGCAAGATGTCCGAACGACAGATTGTAGATGACGTTGTGATAGACTATGTCCCATACCCTCGTGAACTCAATCGAGTAGGAACCTATCGAGATACCCAGGATCATGGCACATATGAGGATGACCAGAAGGAGGCATAGGAACCCGAAGGTGGACATGTTTCCCAATCTTTCTTTCACATAGCTCATGTTCTGCCTCTTTTAAAGGAAAAAGGTGGGGCCGAAGCCCCGGGTGAGCTTAAAGCTCGGGATAGAGGTTTGCGAAGATCAGATCGAGGATATCGGACTCGAGGACTCCTCCCATGTAGAGCTGGGCGAAGTTGTAGGCGTGGATGCTCTCGGTTCCGAGTTTCTCAACGAGGGTTGCGTAAGCGGGGTTCTCAGTGAAGGTCTTGACGCAGTCTGCCTCGGTCTGGGTGTCACCCTTGAAGAGGATGACACAGTCTACAAGGAGGTTGTTGTCGGGGTCGAGACAGAGTTTGAGGATGTCTTCGACACCGAGCCTTCCCATGGCACCGTCGTAGACGTTGATTCCACCGGCCTTGGTGACGAGGTCACCGGTAAGGAATGCGGATCCGTAGACGAAGGTGGAGGATGCGGAGGGGCTCTCGATGATGATGGCCCTGCTCTTCTGGTCTTCCGTAATCTTGGCGTCTGCAAGCTTCTTGTTGAACTCGGCGACGGAGTTCTTGAACTCGTTGATGAGCTTGTCGGAGTTCGCCTTCATGTTGCATGCGGTTCCCATGTTGTCGAGGATGGTGTAGTAGTCATCGAGACTGTTGGAGGGACGGTTGCATGCCATGACTGCGGTTCCGCGGTCGTTCCACTCGGCGGGAAGTCCGACTCCCCAGGCGCCCTCGACGAAGGAGGATGCCCATCCGATGATAAGGTCGGGCTCTGCGGCACGGATCTCCTCGATGGAGGTGGTGATTCCGGAGTCGTAGACCTTCTTGGTGTCGAGCTTGTCGTACAGAGGCTGAAGGTCTGCGTTGAGGCAGATGTAGTCGGGGGATGCGTATGCGTAGGTGATGATATCGTAGAGACCGAAAAGGATTCCGAGCTCGGTGCTGGAGTCCCAGAGGGTGACGACGGAAGTGGGTCTGTGGGTGAGGGTCTGGACGACGGGGTTGTTGCTGATCATGGTGGTGAAGGTGACGGGGTAGTACGCGGCATCCTCGGCGGTCATGAATGCAAGGAATCCCTTGTCGTTGGCTTTGACGGGGAAGGTTGCGACACCGTTGCTGTAGGTTGCGGAACCGGTCTCGAGCTTTCCGTTCCAGGAGACGACGGTCTTCTCGGATTCTTTGTCTTTTGTGTTAGCCTTGTAGGCGACGGTCACATCGACGGAGTCGATCTTCTTGGTACCTTCGATATCCACGTTTGCCATTGCACGGGCTGCGCTGTTGAGGTCGGAGGAGAGTTTGAAAGTGACGTTGTCGTTGGCGTCGGCGACCGCTTTCACATCTGCTTTGGAGACGGTGAATGCGACGCCGTTGACGATGAACTGAAGGGTGCATTCGTTGTCTGCGAGGTCGTCCATGGCGAACTTGTTGATGGTAATCTCGGCGACGTTGGATCCTGCTGCGGTCTTTATACCGACTGCAAGGGTCTTTCCTTTGAGTTTACCCTCGGAGATCGCTTCTTCGAAAGAACCGATCTCGGTTCCAGAATCTACGGTGGTGTCTGCATCGAACTTGACACCGGGGTTGCTCTCGCCTTCGATGAGGACGAGGGCCGCGACGGCTCCGATGATGACGATGACGACCACAGCGATTGCTGCGATGATTCTTTTGTCCATTATATCACTTCGATACTAATTGGATATACATCCAATGAATGACAAAAGACATCGATGTATAAATTTCTTTCATATTAAATCCGATTATTGAAATTAAATAATAATTTAGGTATACTATAATTCTATTCAGTTATTTAGAATATCCTAATTTTAATAGATAAATACTTGATCTCAAATGAAATTTAATCACTTTAATGCTAAATTTCGATCGAAAATCAGTATTTATCTCTCGGACATGTCCAATGGTATTTCCCACAGGAAAATGTCGTCTCCGATACCATATAGTGGGCCGAGCGTACCTCCCATTGGATTTGACTTTAAGTTATTGGAAACGGGGATCTCCGCCGTATACGATTGGACCATCGCCTTATGGTGTTCGTACATTTGATCGTCAGGCAGTGACAGCGGTTCGTGTCAGATCGAGGATAATAGCCGTTGGAGCTCGTTAAGTTGGTACCGTCGATAGGGACTTATGATAGTTTTTCATTTTAATCGATAAATAATTTTATTAATTGAGATTATTAAGATATAAAAATTTTTTAATAATATTATGTCATCTGTGGGACGTAGTTGATGTGAACGGCGTGCACGCATCGGACGTATATCGGCGGTCCGACGTCGTAATATTGTCGCATCAACGGTCCGGATCCCCGCCTCATCATCACATATGGGACGCCGTGCCTGAAAACCGAAGGAATGATATCGATGTCCGATGTAGAATACAGCAACCGTTTTATGGTGTTCAACACGTTCGACCGTGGAATCCAGGTCATAGTCAATCCACTGCAGCTGGAGATGATCCCTCTGTTGGCAATGGGGGATTACACCGTCGTCGAACTGTCCGTGAAGATCGGTCAGCCCAAGACGACGGTACAGTCGTCCATCGGTCAGTTGATAAAGAAAGGTATAATCAGAGGGAGGAAAGACCCCGATGACGGCAGAAGGATACTTTACAGGATAGCTGCCGCATTGTCTCTGTGCGATCTATACACCGCCAACCGTCGTACGGCCGCCCCTTCCAACATTCTTTCGAGGTTTCTGAAAGGAGCAGGGGTGTTCGATTACAATCTTTTCGCCCTTTCGATGGAGACCATCGAGGGTTACGGTATCTCGTTGGATGGCCTGTTCCAACAGTTCGGGGTCATCGTCGGACAGAAGATCGAGTCGATGCACAAGGAACTGGATCTGAATACGATCCTGAGATTGATAAAAGGGGCCATGGCAGGGGTGACGGTGGACGTCGATACCACCGAGGGGATAAAGATAACGCTCGGATCCGAACTTTACGATGTCCGCATGTTTTCCATGTTGACCCTTTCGATCGTGGGGTTGCTGATGGTCGTTCTCCCACACCATACCGGATGTCGCTACGGTCTTGTCCCCGATATCGAGTACGATGCGGACAGAAACACATTGACCATGTTCTCATCTGTCTTCAAAGGAAGTTACTTCGAAGTTGACAGATGGGACGTTTCGAAAGAACTCTTCATGGATCATAGGTTGGGCCTTTACCGTATCCAGAACGAAACCTACATCATCACCAACCATCTGATGTGTTCCATAATCGAGCTTCTTTCAGAAGGAGGGTCCAGGACCGTCAACGAGATCACCGAGGAACTGGGGTGCCCTCGTATCAACGTCTATGTCGCCATCAGGAAGCTTATCAAGATCGGTGCGGTGGCAGGTAACGGGGAACAGGTACGTAACGAGACGTACCGTGTGTCATGCGAACGGCTCCTGACGATGATGCCTGTGGAACATACGGTAAGTACACGGTTCCTGAACGAAAGCAGATATATCTCGGCTGTCGAAACATTAGAGAAGCTGGGCACCCCCGAGGTGTATACCTCCGCGTTTATGGATTTCATCATTTCGTACAGTTCGAAAGCCAACCTGATATTCGATGGATTTGTCGAAAGGGTGGCGGACAGCATCTTGAACGGTCTGTTCATGATCCATCCGAACCTGGACAGAGAAGGTTTCATAGACCTGATATGCAGGCTTACCAATGCGTCGAACGAACTGAAGGTCGAAAGCTACAATCCTATCAGATACCGTTTTCTGAGGTTTGACGAATCGAGGTTCCTGGACCAGGAAGGCTATTTGGCGAGGATCGAATATCTGATATCGCAGGGGCTGGAAAGGATCACGGGTATCAATGAATACGTGGAGATAACGATAGAGGACAGACGTTCCGTTCACTCGGGTAACTACTAACTGTACGATTCCTGTTTCTTAAACATATACGCCCCAGTAGGGGCATGAACCTTGAACTACAGACACGTAGAAAGGAAGAGGCTCCGAAGGGACCTACGGCCCATATGGCGGAAGGATCGGGGATCCTCACAGTGAACTGCAGAGGGTGCGGTCAGTTCCCGGACGTCGGCTCACCGGTGTGCATACGCTGCATGACCGCGTTCATCTCCAAAAACGGTACCGCCGACAGGATCCAGCTCAAGGCCGGGAAGGATACGGAGGTGTCCGGTCCGGCTGCGGAGATACTCTGCGACCTCGCCATGCTGAACAGACCCGACTACCAGGTCTCCGGAGGGAAGGCCTGTGAAAGTTGCATGAGGTCCCCGTCGAAGGTCCTGGAGGCCGCATGGGCCGACTTCCCCGATCCGTCTTTTTCATCCGTGGCAGGGAGCCTATACAGCGACTACCGTGACGGGCCCGAATGTGCACTCTGTCTCCAGAGGACCCATTCCGCACTTCTATCGGCCGATGCTAATATGGAGAAGATCCGCAAGAAGGCCGCATTGCTGACGGAGAACAAGGGGTTGAGGGCATGATCGGAAGAAGACCGAAGAACGTCTCCCAGTACGGTTATCAGTCCCCGCCGCAGTACATGCAGGGATACCCCCAGCAGCAACCCTTGCAGAACGGAGGCTGGCAGCAACCCTATGTGCAACAACCTCCTGTGCAACCATACGGGCAGCAACCTCCCGTATCGATGTACGGGCAGCAACCCCCTGTACAACCCTATGGACAGCAACCTTCCGTCCAAACGGTCCAGGGAAACATATGCGGGGGCGATCCGGTCCAACCCTACGTGCAGCAGAACGTACCTCCCTATTCGGTACCGCCCCAGTTCGGTCAACAGGGCCCTACGGGCATACCGTTGTTCTTCCAGCAGCCGATCCCGGGCATAGTGGGCAACAACAACGTTCCCAAAGGACCTCCGCTGATAATCAAGAGCTCGTTCATGGAGGACCTCAGGTCCCTGATAACTAACAATGTTCGTACCAAACCCTCGTACAGCGACTGCTGGTTGGTCGGTAGTGCAGGGGAGTTGGACATCATGACCGAGTACGACACTCCCAGCGGACATGTGGTGATAGGGACCTCGCAGGACGGGGAGGTGGAATACAACCTCACACCCACAGAGTACACCAATCCTGATTCGGTGAACACCGTCATCGAGGACGTCCTAGCCGATGTGAGGAGGAAGTTCAGGGAGAACGGAGGAAGACCTGACAGACATCTCATAGGGAACATGGCCCGCGACACCCTCGGGAATTACACCGAATCGCTCCTGAGGGCTACGGGAGGGAACTCCCAGGCGATGGAGGACCTGTCGGACAGGATATGCGACATCATCTACCGCTATTCCGTGGGGATCGGTGTCTTCGACATCCTTCTCGCGGACGACCGTCTCGAGGACATCTACATAGACGCCCCCTGCGACAGGAACCGTATACACGTCACGATGTCGGGTATCGACAACAAGAACACCCATCTCAGGTGCAGGACCAACCTGGTGGTCGACCGTAGGGAGGTCCTCAATCTGATCAACGTGCTGAAGAGGGAGAGCGGACTCCCCTTCTGCGAATCATCGCCTATTCTGGAGACGGACATGAGGGAGCACGATGCGAGGGCAACCGTGGTCGGATACCCCATGAGCCCTCAAGGGGACGCTATAGCCATCAGGAAGCATTCCAGCAATCCGTGGACCCTTACGAGGCTTATTGCGAACGGCACCATAGATGCGGGGACCGCAGGACTGCTGTCGTACCTGGTAGTCAACAGGGCCGCCTTCCTGATCTGCGGTGCCAGGGGAGCGGGTAAATCCTCGTTGCTGTCCGCACTGATGTTCGAGTTCCCCCTGTCCCAGAGGATACTCACCATAGAGGACACATTGGAGCTGCCCTGCGAGAAGATGAGGAAGATGGGTTACAAGGTCCAGTCCATGCTGGTCGACGACCGTATGGACGGTTCCAGCCAATCCCGTTCGAACGAGGCGTTGAGGGTGTCCCTGCGTCTCGGCGAGTCGGCAATCGTGCTAGGCGAGGTGAGAGGGGAGGAGGCGAAGACCCTGTACGAGAGCATGAGGGTCGGCCGTGCCGGAAGTTCCATCCTCGGTACGATCCACGGTGACAGTGCGAAATCGGTGTTCGACAGGGTGACGTCCGATATGGGCATCTCCCCCGAGTCCTTCATGGCGACGGACATCATCGTCACCGTGGGCACGTTCAGGGACAGGAGGACCGGTTCGCAGCTCAGGAAGGTCAGCGAGGTGGCTGCCACGACCGACCGTATCGGCGAGTTCGTGGCCATATCGGGCGGAAGCCTCGACTTCACCGTGCCCGTGATGAGACGTGCATTGGCATCCTGTTCGATCGACGAGGACGAGGCACGCAGGGAGATATCCACGAGAGGTCTCCTAAGGGACTTCCTCGCCCACATGGGTGCACTGTACGGTGACGAGTATTTCGGACCGGAATGGATCAACGTCTCCAACGAGATCGTCGCGAGGATGCCCGGAAGGGAGCCTGAGGACGTCCTGTCATCGTTCAAACAGAAGTTCAGGAACGAGACGGGCCTGGATCCCGACGGCCCATCGGCGAAGGTGGGCCAATGATGTCGAAAGGTGTGTTCGGAACGCCTTCCGGGAAGAAGATCCGTGCCCCCGCACTCTTGAACGAAGGGCCCGAGGTCATCGGGATGATGAGCATAGACCTGACCGGAGGGGGTTCGCTGGACACCGCCATCAGGAACGTGGCGAAGAACGGACCGCCGATAAGTTCGGGACTGTTCAGGGACATAGTGGGAAAGGCCGACACCCGTGAGGATTCGGACATGAAGTCCGCCGTCTCGAGGATGGTGTCGGAACTCCCGGAGGGTGCGTTCTCCTACGGCATGGCCCTTCATATGGTCGTATCCGCCTCGGACGCGAAGGAGGTCATCGAGAGGGAGCGTATGCTGAAGGATGCATCGGACCTCGCCTTGAGCGGGCTCAGGGAGGTGGGGAAGGAGTACTCCGCCTCCCTCAACTCCCCCTGTATGATCATTTTCAGCATTGGAATCATGGTGCCCATGGTCCTGATGTCCGTCGTTCCGATGCTGAGCATCAGCGGTATGTTCGGTTCCATACCCATCGGTACGGGGGAGGTCTCCCTGGTGACCTTGGTGATGATCCCGGCGGCGGTGCTTGCCATCATGGCGATGATCCGCGACCGTAATCCCTTCATCGATACCGACCGGAAGAAGCAGGATTTCAGATGTCTGTTGCCGCTCCTCGTGGCGATTCCGCTGTTGGCGATCACGTTCGCCATCGGATTGGAACCGGTGAAGGCGATATGCATAGCCCTGTTGGTCACGGGTATCGTCGGTTTCGTGTCGGTATATCCGAAATACAACGCCGAGATGCAGAGAAGGAAACGTTCCCAGCTCCTGCAGGACGCGGTATTCGAGCTCGGAAACAGGCTCCTCACCGGAGAGGCGTTCGAACCGGCGTTCGTAGGGTCGGTGTCCGCACGTTCCCAGTGCAGACCCGTGGCGGAACGTTTCAAGAAGGAATGCATACTTTGCAGGGGTGATGTGGAGGACGCCCTGCGTCAGTCGATGGACGACATCTCCAAGGACGTGGCCACCTTCTTCTGCGATATCTACCGTGCATCCCTGAGGGACGTACGCGACGCAGGGAAGCTCGCACTGTCAATCGGTCGCGAACTGAAGGACCAGAGCGCCACCAGACGTTCCATCCGTTCCGATCTGAAAGGCATGACCGACACCATGTTCAGTACCGCCGCTGTCTTCGCCCCGCTGGTACTGGGTCTGTCCGTTTCCATGTTGGGTCCCCTCTCCAGGATTTCTGAGGACATAGACATGGGAGGGACCGCCACGGTGCTAAGCATATACCTTACCGAGCTCTCTGTGATCATCGCCGCTCTGATAGCGGTTTTGGACGGGAAGATAGACACGGAGGAGATTATGAGGAGGGTGAGCGTGATGCTACCTGTGGCAATGGGGGTGTTCCTGGTGACCACGAGCTTCTCGCTCTGAACAACGGACGGTCTCCGTCGTCGGTACGGCGGGGTCCGTCCTACCCGACATCGGTCGGTGACCTTTACCAATATACTATATAATGCCGAGGGTATCGAGCGGACTATGTCAGAGCCCATTGAGGACACTATCAGAACGCTCGCGCTCCAGAACGCGGTGTTTTTCAAAGGAAAGGCAAACCCCAAGGCCATCGTTGGAAAGATCCTCGGAACCCATCCCGAGTGCAGGGCCGATGTCCCCGGTATCACCGCCACCATCAACGCCATCGTGGACGAGGTCAACGCAATGGTCCCCGAGGCCCAGAAGGCCGCTCTCGAGAAGGTCGACCCCTCCCTCATGAAGAAGGAGAAGAAGGTCAGGACCTACGAGCTTCCCGCCCTCGAGGGAGCAGAGGAGAAAAAGCCTGTAATGCGTATCGCACCCGGACCTTCCGGTCCTCTCCACATCGGTCATACCCGTGTCTCCGTCCTCAACGACGAGTACTGCAAGAGGTACAACGGAGAGCTCG
>JAKSHW010000060.1 GCA_024399195.1 archaeon
GCGGAGTTGTGACCGCAGACGGTGTACTCGGGGATGATTCCGTCGTTCTCGAGCTCGACCTGCTGCTTTCCGGGAAGCCTTGCGTATCCGTCGAGGGAGGATTCGAATCTCCAGTCGATACCGAGGAGTTCGGTCTTCTCTCCTTTCTCCTCGAGGGGGCTGTAGAAGAAGTCGAGGTTGAAGACGGGGCCGATGATGTACTGCTCCATCCTTGCGTGCTGCTCGAAGTCAGGAGCGAGAACGCCCTGTTTGATCAGTTCCTGGGATTTCTCAAGGTACTGTTCGTAGCTCTTTGCGGTGAAGAATCCTCTCTCGAGTTTCTTCTGGGCGTGGTGGACCTTGATGATGGTGAGGCCGTCGATGTCCTCGGGCTTCTCGACTTTCTTAGGGAAGGGGAGGTTGGCTTTCTCAAGGAGCCAATAGTAATCCTGGGGGCCGCCCCTCTCTTCGGACCTGAGGAGGTTCCTGCTTCCGACCATGGGGACCTTGAAGTTGTCCTCCACATCGTCGATGCTGCAGTAGGAGGTGAATGACCTGTTGGGGACCCAAAGGGTGTTGGTGTTCATCAGGTACTCCTGGTTCTCCTGTTTCATGACGTCCCCGAATCTGTCGAGGACGAGGGTGTCGTCGACGACTCCTCTGATGATGCTTCCGTCGGCAGCTCTCTGGGTCTTGAAGTAGTTGGCAAAAGTCTTTTCCCTGCCTTTCTGACAGACCGCCAAGGTCTTGAAACCCTCGGAGGATGCTCCGTCGCAGGTGTCAAGAGCGGAGTGCGATGCAAGAACTCCGATCCTGGCGTCTTTCAGGTTGTAACGGCCAAGATTGGACAGTACCTCGTCTCTGTTGATCATTTGAATACCTGTGTGGCCGTAGCCTTTCTATGTTAATAATATATTTTACTGGGAAGGAATCCGAAAGGCACAATACCGATCTTTTTCAGATGAAAAACGTGGTCACCGAAACGAGCACCGCAGAACCTACCAGGTCCATCACGGACGAAGTTATAGGGATACAATGGTCGTCGGGGTCCAGTCCGAACTTCATAGCCGCTATTGCCACATAATACGACAGGAAGTTCAGAATGGTCGTGGCGATGAATCCCGCGATAAGGATGATGGCCATGGAAGTGGCTATACCCAGTACACCTTTTCCATTGAATATCTCCGAAGCACCGAACGATATGAGTCCTATGTACAGGAAGGTCAGCATCGCACAGACGTACATCAGGACGAAGTTCTCCCATGCCCCGGAACGGGGGGTCCATCTGGGTTCGAGGATACCCAGGTGCAACATGGACGATAACCTCGAGGTCAACATTCCGGAAAGGGCGTTACCCTGGTTGAGGAATGCGGGGATCATTATCATGAGGACGCTGTATTCCATGAGGGAGTCCTGTTCGTCCTGGATCAGTATCCCCGCACCGATCTCGAACACGAGACATACCAGCAGGATCGGTAGTGAATGTACGAAGATACGTTTGCTTTCTCCGGAGTAGTCCCTTTTGGAGGCTTTCGTACGCAGTATCCTGACGACGGCTATGGCGGTACCTATGATCAGTATCAGGGAAACCACGGTGACCGCCGTCGGGCCCCACGAAAGATCGTTCAGGCCGAAGAACATCCATGTGGCTATGAATATCATCGGCATGGTCACAATGTCTCCTGCCGCCGCTATCAGCGGTGCGGTGATATTGTCCACATCCCATTCACGTTTGTTGCCTATATATGCGATGACGATGTTGAACGCCAGGACTATTACCCCTGCGATGAACCCTCCGATCGTGGATATGAAGATGAAATCCCATAATCCAGTGTGTCCGTCGAAGAACAGATACGCCACCAACCATGTGGTGAACCCCATGGCTATGGACATCACCAACGTCAGGACCAAGGCGGATTCGACGTTGGCCCTCAGGACAGTACCTTTTTTGAGGCTCATCTCGAAGGTACCTATGTTCATGGCGGTGCCGAGCCTGCTTCCTAATGCACCGAAGATGTTTCCCCTCATCCCTATGGCGGAGTAGATCAGTACCATCATACCCACTATGACGAGGAGATAGTCCTCCATCTGGTCGAGGAGGAGTCCCGCGAAGAGGTCTGCCGTACCTGCGATCACCAATGCGGTGAGGCCCATTAATATGGCGGCACTGTTGCGTTTGAAGAAACCGTTCGATATATTGCGTCTTGCCGCCAAAACACCTCCCCGGTATGTACCGTGAGTATTCGGCATAGTCTAGGATTATAAATCGAGTTCGTAGTCGGTCTAATATACCGCTACCGTGTTGAGGTTCACGTAAACTAGGTGAACTCAATTGTCTACCATTTGTTCTGTCCCGGCTATTGAATTGGTCGAGACCTTTTCGGAAGGGATCGTCATATGAACGATCCCGAGGACCATACGTCGCTGAAACACGCCGACCGTTCAGTTCGTGAGCTGCTCACTGATATGAAAGATACTTCCGAGGTCATCACCGATCTTGCCTACGCCTCCCTGATGTACGACAGTCAGGACATGGCCGACAAGGTTCGTGAACTGGAGGAGGAGATGGATGATCTCAAATTCGCCATCCGCTACAAGGTGCTTCTCGCCAGCAGGACCCGCGAGGATGCAAGGCAGCTTTCGGGACTTCTCGAAGTGGCATCCGCCGCCGACAGGATCTCCAACGCTGCATCCGATACTGTGAATCTTCTCAGGTTCCCCAAGGAAAAGAGGCCCCTTATCACAGAGGTACTTACTGAGGCCGATGAGAAGATCCGTTCCATGAGAATACGTGACGGTTCCAGTATGATAGGGAAGACCATCGGGGAACTCATGGTAGAAGCTTGCACGGGATGCAAGATAATCGCATTGAAAGGACGTCACGGGTGGGTATACGATCCCGAGGACGATACCAAGATCCGTGTCAACGACGACATCATCGTGAGAGGTACCGACGACGGTGCCGACCTTCTCAAGGAATTCGCGGACGGGGTCCGTGAATGGGAATACCCCGAGGTCCCGGAGGACGAGGAAGAGGCTGAGGAAGAAGCGGAAGAGGTCGAACAGTCCGAGATGGAACTCACGGAAGAGATCAGGGGTGACGATGAATGAAGAGCAAACTAGTGGCCATGTTCCTCGAGCTGAAAGACACCTCGGAGACGATGTTGGACCTCGCCTATTCCTCGTTGCTCTATGACAGTGCCGAGATCGCGGAGGAGGTCCTCGCCCTTGCGGACAAGATGAGGGACCTTTCCGACCGTATCATGGACGAGATCGTGCAGGTGGGACGTGCATCGCCCGACGAGGTGGCGAAAGCGGTCGTCACTACCCGTCTCATGGGAAATGTATTGGAGATCTCGGAGGCGGCACGTTCTATTGCGGACGTTGTCGTAAGGGGATTGGCGGAGCATCCTGTGCTTGCGATGTCGATACGTGATTCCGATACCACTATGTGCCTTGCAAAGATCGCCGGCAATTCGATATTGGCGGACAAATCCCTCGGGGAGCTAACCCTTTCCACCAACACGGGTATGTTCGTCATCGCCATAAAAAGGGACGATGACTATATTTTCGGTCCCGGTCCGGAAGACGTCCTCAGGGTCGATGATATCCTTATCGCCAGAGGCCCTGAGGAAAGCGTTTCGAACTTCAAGGATCTCGCCGATGGGTCTGAAAGGGAACTGTGATCATCCTACAATGATCAAGCCGGCGTATCTGCCGGCACAGGCCCCTATAACGCACAGTCCTGCATTCATGACGAAGTTCAGCAATGCATCTACCATCCTTCCGTCGAAGAACAGTTTCACGGTCTCCAACGAGAAGGTGGACATGGTTGTGAACGCACCGAAGAATCCGGTGAACAGGAGAAGTTTTGTATTGTGGTCGATCCCAGGGATTGCGAAGGTCAGAAGGGAAAGAAGGAACGATCCTATGATGTTCACCGTGAAGGTGGCCCAGGGAAACTGTTGTGAATCGATTATCTGACCGGCCGTGAAACGTGCTATGGCACCGATCGCACCACCGATAGCTACGAGCGCTATGTCGACAAGACTGATGTCCATGATATCACCCGATAATGAACGATGAATCAGAAGCAGAATGAAAAGTGAAGAAGTGGTAGCCCCGCCCAGATTCGAACTGAGGTCCAAAGATCCAGAGTCTCCGATGATTGACCACTACACTACGGGGCTGTGTGAAGCGTTGATAAGGGTTCTTATTTTAATACTTTTCTATTAACGGCACTTTATTCAAGGTCTGTTTTATGTTTGTTTAAATACACCCATTGTGAACGTGTTCTGAAATCTTGTTTTTCGGAGAGGTATCCGTCTGGTTGAATGGATTCAAGGGTGTTCGTCATTGAACGCATGTTCTGAATCAACGTATCGGCCACATTGTGTGACCGTGTTTTACGAAAATGGGCTCTGTCTATGGGATGTGGTATCGTTTTGGATTCATTTTTTCACTTTATTTGTAATCAATTTACATTACGGATAAGTAATTCTGTGATTTAGATTTAATTTTTTAATTTCGAATCTTAAATAATTGCATAGATTTATTTTGTTCTCCCAATTGGGGCATGATCTGTCTACCATGTTCGGGGATTGGAGCGATGTTGTGCAGGGGTTTGGGATTTTCGACATTCTTCTAAAAAATCCGTAATGTGTAGACGTTCTGTATTGAAATGATGTTATTTCTATAGATTTTTTAGTTCATTTCTCATAAAATTATTGTTGTAACTAGCTTTTGTTTTTAGACATCATTTATATATTAATCAACTAAAATTTTTGTAGTTTCTTAATGATGGATGTAACTTATATCCTTCTTTAGAAATTTTTAAATAGCTATGGATGAAATTAAGATGTAGCCAAAACCGGGGAGAAACACCAAGGTTGGCGGAGGGAAACAAAATGGCAACCAAGGAAGAAATCGTAGAAAAGCTTGCACTTGCAGTAGAGAACTACAAGCTCAAGGATGCGGTCGCCGCCGCAAACGAAGCTGTGGAAGCAGGCGTAGATCCAGTCTACGCCATCAACGAGGGCCTCGTAAAGGGAATGAACATCGTTGGTGAGAAATTCGCCGAGCACAAGGTATTCCTTCCCCATGTGCTCACTGCCTCCAAGGCATTGTACGGGGGATTGGACATACTCCTTCCCCTGATCCCCAAGGCAGCCGAAGGCGATGTAAAGACCGCAGTGGCGGCGGTCGTACAGGGTGATGTCCACGACATCGGAAAGAACATCCTCAAGACCCTGCTCACTGCCGGAGGATATCTGGTCACCGACCTTGGAAAGGATGTGCCTCCCGAGACCATCGTCGAAGCGGTAAAGACTGGAAACACCCAGGTGCTCTGTATGAGCACCCTGATGACCCCCACCATGGAAGAGATGGCCAACACTATCGGTTTGCTTAAGGATTCCGGATGCAGAGGAAACTGCACCGTGACCATCGGCGGACCCCCTACCTCCCCTAGTTTTGCGGAGAGCATCGGTGCTGACCATAGAGATAAGAACGCACAGGACGCAGTAGCCTGGATCAAGGCCAACGCCTGAAACCCTTTCCCGGAGTCCGGGGAAACAATCAGAAGGAGGAAAACAAAATGGCTAGCGTAAAGAAGATGACCCCCCGTGAGCGTGCATTCGCCTCGCTTGCCGGAGAACCTGTCGATCAGATCCCGTTCTCACCCCTTACCTGTGGAAACGGAAGGAAGGTCATGACCAACCCTGTGACCTATAGGCAGATCTGCGAGGATCCCCATCTGTTCGCAGAGCAGATGACCGCCGCTTCCAGGGCCTGGCACCACTCCCTGAACGTAGGTCTGTTGGACCTCAGTATAGCATCGGCCGATTACGGTGCGGAACTGCTTATGGTCGAGGAAAACACTCCTGCCACCAAGACCCATGTGCCCGTCACTGGTCCCGAGACCTATGACAAAATCGGAGAAGGGCCGGTCCCGGATGTACACAAGGGACGTACCAAGGTCCTTGTCGAAGGTTCGATCGAGTATTGCAACAACATGAAGAACCAGGACCTTTCGGTTGGTGTCGCCTTCGTCGAGGGAAGTCTGCTTTCCCTGTCACAGACCGTGGGAATGGAACAGCTGTGCATGGATATGTTGGATGACGGAATGGAGAACTCCATCCTCAAGGCGTTGGACAATACCACGCAGTACACCGTCAACGAGGTCGATGCCTTCGCTGCAGGAGGTGTCGAGGCGGTCTGTGTGGACGACCTGTTGGCCTCCGAGGATATCATGGGGGACCAGTTCTACAAGTTCTGTGGAAACATGCGTTTCGCGGGAAAGATCAACAACGCCGTCACCGACCAGGGCATGGCCCTTGCCATCCATAACTGTTCCTGTATGCCCATGGTGGAGCATCAGACCCAGGACGAGCCATACAGGAATGTAAGCGTATACTCCCACGCATGGTATCCTGGAACCGACGGTACCCTATCCGCTCCCGATTTCATCGAGAGGACCAAGTGCAGGAACGGTGCCGGAAAGCCCCTTACAGGATTCGGATGTCTCGATCCCCAGCTCCTCAGTCAGGCCGATCCCCAGGTGGTTTTCGGTGCGGCCAAGGACTTTGTGACCTCGGTGAAGACCTCCCTGTGCAAGGCAGGCCTCAGCGGTGCGATGTACCATGTCTCACCTGGATGCGAGGTGCCTCCCGGGCTTGCAAGCCATCCCGAACTGCTCAGCGAGGTACAGAGGGCCATTGACACCTACGGAACGATGTGATCTTCCCTGTATCGGACACATCAAACCTTTCAGGGGGCACGTCCCCCGTAAACCTTTGCCCCAGCAGCTGTTCCTCCAATACTACAACCTGGGGCACCTTGTCAAGGAGACGATCACAATGGCTAACGCTTACTTCGAGAGATTGCAGTCTGATTATGGGATGTCGTTCAACACGACTGCATCGGTCAGGAAAATGGAATGTCCCCGTTGCGGATTCAGGTTCTCCCTTGTGTACGCACGTGCTGTGGCCTGTCAAGGCTGTTCCGAGGCCATAAGGGGATGTCCGAAAGTGAGGTGTGACAAGTGTGATTACGAGTTCTTCCTGACACAGTCGAAAGATGTGCAGGACGATGTACAACAACACACTTTAGCGGACCACATCTGTAAGATCGTGAACCAGAGGTATGATTCGAGAGGTATCAATGTCAAACGTTGAACGTATGGTTTGTCGGGTGGACCTTCCGATAGGCTTTGGAATCGAACAGAATCGACAGGTTATGGATTGTCGGATGACATACGGGTTGAAATCAGATGGTTACCGAAATGAACTCCTTGGAAAGGGTAGAGGCCTCATTGGCCGATGAGAAGGTGGACAGGCTTTCCACGTTTCCTTTGGCATGCGGTGTATGCAGAAGACTTCTCGGCGATGGGACAACCCTATACAGGGATTGGGCTACAGACCCGCATGTTTTTTCCTCGTCTTTCATCGAATCCAGGAAAAGATACGGTGCCGATTTTGTAGGGGGTATGATGGACCTTTCCGTCATAGCTTCCGACCTTGGTGCGGACGTACGTATGAACGATCAGAACACTCCGTTTGTGGACGGTCACAACATACGGACCCTGGAAGACTATGAAAGATTGGAGATTCCGGAAATCGGATCAGGTAGGGCGGGCGTTCTCATCGAAGGTACACGTCAATATGCCGAAGCCCTTGGGAGGGAAGCGTTCTGCTCCACTTTCATCGAGGGGCCGTTATTGGCACTATCCCAGACCGCAGGTGCCGAACAGCTTTTTATGGATATGTTCACAGACCCCCGGCCTATACATAAGGCGTTACGTCTGATCACGGAATACGAGTCTGGAATCGTAGAGGAGTTCAGTCGCATAGACGGTCTTTCGGCCATATTCTGGAACTATCTGTGGGGGAACTATTCATGCCTCAGCGACAGTGAGTATGCCGAGTTCGAGGCGGACGTGTATGCAAAGGAGCTCAACGACCTCACACGTAGGAATGGTTTGGCGGTGGCCGTCCACAACTGTGCGGACCTGCCCCATCTGGACACCCAGATACGTGGGTTCAAGGCATCGGTGTACTCCCATGCCTACTACCCGCAGGTACATAGGTCGCTCACTGCAAGCGAGATGATCGACAAAGGGTACTGTGACGATTGTCTGGTGGCGGGACAGATCGATCCCCAGATATTCATGAGGGGTACTGTGGAGGAGACTCTAGGTACCGTCCGTGACCTGTGCCAGAACGTCAAAACATCATTGTGCAAGAGGGGTCTGAACTCACGTTACACCATTTCCACCGGGTGTGAGATACCGCCGGGGCTTGGTTGCAGGATGGACAATATCCAGGCCATGGTGGATGCGGTCAGGCTTTACGGGAACATGTACCGATGGACCTACAGGTCACCTATCGAATAGCTGCTCGAGGGAATCTCTATCTCCACGTTCATGCCCTCTCCGAATACACCGTTCTCTTCTATCCTGAATCCGCATGCACGGATGACCTGGGATATGAGAAGGGTCCAGAGCCCGAGATTCGTACGTCCGCTGAACATCAGCATCTTAAGGGAACGGGACACCCCTTGACCGTTGTCAGAATAGACTATGGTGAACTTTCCGTTACAGATCTTCACCTTGATCTTGACCTCTGTGGCACCCAGTTTTTTGGAGTAATTCATCAGGAACGTGAAGATGTGACGGAAGCTCTCGTCCGCAAGGATGTTGACCGGACCGATATCGGTCAGTACCGTCAGACCTTCGACATCCTTGTCCACCATTCTGTCCAGTCTCTGCCATTCAGGGGAACGTGAGGATATCCTCCTCTGGTATCTGGCGAAATCGTAGACGCTTTTCAGGTGTTCGACATCCTCTTCGGACAGCATATTTCCGCCCGTGCCGATATGTTCCAGTATCGGTTCGATAACATTTGCAATGGAGCCGGAAAGGATCTTCATCTTGTCCATTGTGTCCTTGGAGGAACCTCCTTTCTCGGAAAGGTCGTTGCTGTTGAACAATGTGATCAGACAACCGTTAGATCCATGCCTGTTGTCCGGTACGACATCTACCGTCGCCACGTAGTTCTGGGTTCTTTTTTCGGACTCTATAAGGAAGTACACGTCTTTTGACGTCCCGTCTTTGTAGGCGTTCTCGACCGTCTTGAAAATGCTTTTAACAGCAGGGTGGTCGAGGAGGTCTGTCAGGTATCCAGTCTGGGACACGGCAGGGGGGATGGAGAGGACATCGGTCGCATATCTGTTGCAGGCTTTAATCCGATGGTCCTTTCCAAGAAGGATGATCCCGTACGATGGCGTCTCCAGAATCTCTTTCAGAAGGTTTTCGTTCCTGAGGTTATCCTCCTGTACCAGCTTCTCATGGTAGATGGATATGAGGGAGTTTATCAGAAGGCGGAACTGGACCTCGTCCTCTTCGGTGTATTTTCCGGACTTGTTGGCTACACCTGCCGTCGCTACCGGTATGCCGTTACGGTGGATGGGTATCATAAGGAGGTTTTTGAGGGGGATGTGGCCCATAGGTAAACCTGTCTTCACATACACATTGTCGGCCTCATAGTCGTCTATAATGATGGACTGATTGGTGCGTATGGGCTCCCCCCACAGGCCTGCGGAATCCAGGTCGTATTCCGTAGGTTGGGACAGTATGTTACTGTCTCTCAGTGCTTTCCGGGACCACGCGATCATCGTCAGTTTGCGTGTCGATGCGTTATATGCGGCTACATACCCTATCTCGCTGCCTGTTATCTCTATGCTCGTCTCCAAGGCATAGTCCAGGATCTCGTTGAATGGATGTCCTCTCATATCGACCAGATGGGATACCGCGTTCATCCTGTGCTGGTTCACCTGTCTGCTGTCGGCGCTTCTCCTCCTTTCGCAGGTAAGGACGATCTTCTGCGCCAGTTCGAAATAGAAGTCCGTTCTGATCCTGGTGCGGTAGATGAAGTAGTCCATACGGTCGTCGAAGGCACGTACTGCGTTTCTTACATCCGGATCCTCCGTGGTGAGGATGAACGGTTTCAGAAGGGATGGTTTCTTGCACATCTCGTTGTAGAGCTTAAATGCGTTTATGGTGGGGCTGTGTTCACAGATCACCACATCGATGGAGTGATCCTTCTCGAGCTCTTCCAATGCGGATTCCCCTGTCCTGGTGACCATTACGAGGATTTCAGGGTTGATCTGGGTGATATGTTTCTGGACGTTTTTCAGAATCGATGGGATATCGCTTACCACCAGTGCGCAATACATCGTCATATGGAGTAAAACCAACGATATAGTTTCTCGGATGGTGCGTACGCTGTATGTGCTATGGAAAAATAAACGGACCCGGCCGTTTCCGACCAGGTCCTTGGAGATGTTTACTGGATGACCTTCTTGACTTCTTCGAAGATCGCGTTGATGTCGCCGACACCGTTGAGGGTGGCGATCTTTCCTGCTTTGGTGTAGTAGTCTACAAGGGGCAGGGTGTTCTTGCGGTAGACCTCGAGCCTGTTCTTGACGGTGGCGTCCTTGTCATCGTCCCTCTGGTAGAGTTCGGCACCGCATTTGTCGCATTTGCCCTCGCATTTGGGAGGGTTGTACACGAGGTGGTAGACGGCCTGGCAGTCGGGGCAGGAGCGCCTCTTGGTAAGCCTCTCGATGAGGATGTCGTCGGCGACGTCGAGGTTGAGCGCAAGATCCACGTTGAGCTCTTTGTCGAGGGCTTCGGCCTGCTCGACGGTCCTGGGGAATCCGTCGAAGATGATTCCAGGAACCTTTCCGAGAGCGTTGATCTTGTCTTTCATAAGTCCGATGATGACGTCGTTGGGGACAAGGGCACCGGAGTCCATGTAGGTTTTTGCGAGTTTTCCGAGTTCGGTTCCGTTCCTGACTGCCTCACGGAGCATGTCTCCGGTGGAGAGTCTTACATAGCCGAGTTCGGTTCCGAGTTTTTCGCCCTGAGTTCCTTTACCGGATCCGGGGGGACCGAGAAGAACGATCATGGATTTCATACCGAAGAGAAAGTAAAGGTTCTTTATCAGTCTTTGGCAGAGAGTGGTCCGATATGCATCCTACATGGGACTTTCGTACCGTTAACATTACATGATTCCAGTCGACCGTTTGGGAGGATGGTGCACTCGACCGTCCGTTTCCATTATGTTAATTAATAAGGAGAGTCAATCAGCTATCGATTGAAATGGCTATTGACCAGAAGGTTATCGAAGAGTTGGAGAAGGTCGTCGGCAAAGACCGTATTTCCACCAGTCCTGCCGTACTGTATACCTACGGTTTCGATTCGTCTATCTACCACCACAACCCCGACGTGGTCGTTCAGCCGATCTCCACCGAAGAGGTCTCCGAGATCATGAAGATCGCCTACAAGTACGAGGTCCCTGTCACTCCCAGGGGAGCAGGTACCGGTCTTTGCGGTGCAGCCGTGCCTATCATGGGCGGTATCGTTGTGGCCATGCAGAAGATGAACAAGATCAAGAAGATCAGCGTCAACGACAACTGGGTCG
>JAKSHW010000061.1 GCA_024399195.1 archaeon
AAAGTGTCATACAAGATAATAATGGCAATGATTATGCTTGGAAATGCTAAACGTTTAGGGATTGGGGGGCCATCATTTTTATTAATCCGCTCTGCAGAAGAATCATTATGTAAAATTGAAGATAATGGGGAAAATATTGCAGAAAACATTGCAAGGATTAGATATAGGTTTTCAACTGAAGATTATTCAAAAATCATAAGAGAAGAAAAAGAATACAGTAAAATAAGAAATAATATTACACATAATGCTAAAATATTTGATAAATATGAGAAATACATCGCTTGTTATAAAAATACCACGGAAATAATAAACAATTACTATATCTTGATATCGAAAGAATTTTTCGAAGACGATATCAGACTATTTCTTTCAAAAATAAAACCTGCAGTATCGACAGCAATAATAATTTCAAAAGAAAAAATCCTCTGCATGCAGAACGGTCTGAAGAAATACGACTACCTCACGGACCATTTCGAATTCCCCGGCGGAAAAATAGAGGAGAGGGAATCCCCGAAAGACACTATAATCCGTGAGATCTCCGAAGAACTACACACCGACATATCCGGATACAGAATAGAGGAATACATGATCGTCACCCACGCCTATCCCGACTTCACCGTCACCCTTCACAATTTCCTCATCTACACCGATGATTTCGAATTCGAGCTTACCGAACACCAATCCTTCAGATGGTGCTCACCTTCGGAGTTGAATTCCTTGAACTGGGCAGCTGCCGACAAAGTGGTAGTCGACCACCTATTGGAAGACCTCTCCGCCGGCAGGATTAAAACCGCATGAACCGATTACAGAATATGAACGCACTACCATCAGGGATCGCCCATTTCCAATCCGCATTCGTATACAACGATCCGGAAAAGGATACCAAGGTCATCGATTCCATCGAGTCCGAACTCCGCAAGTGCGGTTCGTTCGATTTCTCGGTCGCGTTTATAACACAGGAAGGGGTCCAATCGGTCCTGCAGACCCTCGACAACCGCAGACATACCGTAAAAGGCCGTATACTCACATCCGACTACCTCAACTTCAACGAACCAAAAGCCCTGAGGAAACTCCTGGAATTCGATAACCTGGAGGTCAGGGTGTTCCCCGTCGAAGCACAGAACCTTGGGTTCCATACCAAAGGATACACGTTCCACCATAGAGAAGACACCTCCCTGATAATAGGAAGTTCCAACCTCACCGCCAACGCCCTCTCCAAGAACAAAGAATGGAACGTCAGGATATCCTCCAAGGACGATCCCTCCCTTATCGAATCCGTCGGACAGGAGTTCGAGAGGATGTGGGAGATGTCCGAACCCCTTACATCGGGGTGGATCGATTCCTACGAACTGAGGTACATCCAAAATGTCAACGCCCGTAAACGCTCTTTGTTCGCTCCTGCAAGGTATCCCGGGATCCTGGTCCCCAACAGGATGCAGGAGGAGGCATTGCTGAACCTCTCCAGACTCAGGGAACAGGGTGAAAAGAAAGCACTCCTCATCTCCGCCACAGGTACCGGAAAGACCTATCTCTCCGCTTTCGACGTGAAGAACTCCGAAGCGAAGAAGGTACTGTTCCTCGTCCACAGGGAACAGATCCTCGACGACGCCATGGTCAGTTACAAGAACGTGTTCGGTCCGACCTTGAAAACCGGAAAGATAACCGGCAACCGCAAGGACTACGATGCCGACTTCATATTCTCCACCACACAGTCGATGTCCAAGAAGGAGATCATGGAAAGGTTCGCTCCGGAACATTTCGACTACATCGTATGCGACGAGGCACACCATTCGTCAACATCCCAATACCAGTCGATCCTAGGATATTTCAGACCGAGGTTCGAACTGGGTATGACCGCCACACCCGAACGTTCCGACGGTGCGGACATCTTCCGCGATTTCGATTTCAACATAGCCTACGAGATAAGGTTGCAGGACGCGTTGAGACAGGAGATGCTGTGTCCGTTCCACTACTACGGGGTATCTGACATAACCGTAGAAGGAGAACTCCTTGAAGACAAGAGCGATTTCAACAAGCTCGTGTCGGAAGAACGTGTGAAACATATCATGGAGAAGGCCCGTTTCTACGGATACTCCGGGGACAGGGTCAAAGGACTGTTATTCTGCAGCAAGGTCGAAGAGGGAAAGGAACTGTCGGAGAAGCTCAACGGGAAAGGGTGGAGGACCCAGTTCGTCTACGGTGCCACACCTCAGGAGGAACGCAGGCTCGCGGTGAAACGTCTCGAACAGAAGGAGAACGAAGATGCGTTGGACTACATCATAACTGTGGATGTCTTCAACGAAGGTGTGGACATCAAGACCGTCAACCAGGTCCTCATGCTCAGGCCCACCGAATCGGCCATAATATTCATACAGCAGCTGGGCCGCGGCCTGAGGAAGGTGGACATCGACGGCGAGAAGGAGTTCCTCGTGGTCATAGACTTCATCGGCAACTACGAGAAGAACTTCCTGATCCCCATAGCCTTGTCCGGAACCGCCTCCCTCAGCAGGGAATCGCTCAGAAGGTTCCTCAGGACCGGTTCCATCCCCGGATGCAGCACCGTATCGTTCGACACCGTATCGGAGAACAGCATCTATGAATCCATCAACCGCACCAGCGACCTTCCCAAACTGATGAAGGAGAAATACCTCACACTGGTGAAGATGCTGGGTTACGAACCGAACCTGTCCGAACTCTTCGATCTGATGGAGACCTCCACCTCCCCGATAGATCCCTTAGAGATCACGAGAAGGCACGACTCGTTGAACGACTTCAAGAAGAGCCTTAAACTGGGACATTACAAATTCAGCGATAATGCCTCGTTGATGTTGAAATACGTTTCCAAAGAGCTCATGAAAGGGTTCAGACCACATGAACTTGAAATGCTGGGTAACGTAATAGAATACGGTTCGTTCGATTTCGATTCTTTCAAGAGAGATGTCTGCAGAAAATACGAGTACGGATTTTCCGAAGCTTCATGGAATTCGGCCTTGGCCGTCCTGGACGGAAGCTATTCCAACGACAATACAGGCGGTGCCTTCATAGAGATGGAAGGGAACAAGATCACGATCACCGAGGGCCTCAGATCGTACCTCGGAGAGGACGGGTTCAAAGATTCCGTGATGGACTGTATCGGATGCGGACTGAAGATATTCGATACAAAGTATTCGGCGTGCAAGGATTCCCTGTTCTCGCACTACGAACGTTATGGCCGTTACGATGCCATACGTGTACTGAACTTCACCAAGAAGATAGTCGCACAGAACATCGGAGGCTACTTCGCGGAAAAGAACCTCCACGTATGTCCCATATTCATTACCTACAAGAAAAGCGAGGATATCAACGGTTCGGTGAAGTACGACGACAGGTTCATCGACTACGAGACGTTCAACTGGATGAGTAAGAACAAACGTAGCCTATCTAGCCCGGATGTTCAGGAAATTCTGAACCCCGACTGTAAACTATACCTGTTCATCCAGAAAGGAGACGACGATTCCTCCGATTTCTATTACATCGGAAGAGTGACCCCCATCGAGGGATCGGCTGTCGAAACCACTATCAAAAACGACAATGGGGATAATTTACCTATTGTGAACATAAGGTTCAGGATTGACCAGCCTGTTCCTGAAAAACTGTTCGACTATTTTACAAAGTGATCGACTACAATCACCAAACGACGTACCTGTATTCGGTTGAAACCCTTTTTGTATTTTATAGAACTTAGTTTAAATAGTATACCTATACCAATATTTTACAAAAATAGAATAACGGATATGCCCAATACATCTAAAGAAACATATGGGCCCCCTATAATTTAACACATAATGTCTCTTCGAAAGGGCTGTTTTTGTTTTTCAAAAATGTTTACAAGATCATTCCAAATAGATTTTTCCAAATCGATTTCTAGACTGATCCCAATTAAACTATGTAAACATATTTTGATAAAAAATCTAAATGGATTATAATTTTTAATAATTATTACAAATATATTAAATCAATTTTAAAATAATTCAGTATTAAGAATGGATTTAAATAATAAATCCAACTATTATGCAACATGGGTAAGGACCCAAAGGAAATCACATCTTTGAGTGCCGTATGTCCTGAACTCGTTTCAGAATGGCATCCGACAATGAATTCCGAAATATCTCTGCAGGACCTCCCCGCAGACTCTACCAAAAAAGTATATTGGATGTGTGAAAAAGGTCACGAATGGATGGCCTCCCCCTTACAACGCCTCAAAGGAGAAGGATGTGAGGAATGCATCAAAACCTATGGCATTCGCAAGATTCCGAAGGTTTCTCCAGAACTCAGTCTTGAAACCCATGTTCCCGAACTGATGAAGGAATGGCACCCTACCAAAAACAAAGATCTCGATCCCTCGGAGATATACTACAAATCCCATGCCGAAGCATGGTGGATGTGTGCATCCGGACATGAATCCAAGATAAGGATCAATGTAAAAAAGACCAACTACTGCAGAAAATGCAACACGGAGTATAGAACTTCCTTCCCTGAAAAGACCATCGCGTACTATCTGGGAAAGATCACAGATGTCGAGGAATCCATAACTCCCTTTGAAGGATACAAGGGAGAGCTGGATATCTACCTGCCCAGATACAACATAGGTATAGAATTCGATGGTTCCCACTTCCACAATGATGTCAACAAGGATCTGAAAAAGAACGACTATTGCAGAAAGAATGGTATAAGACTGATCCGTGTGCGGGAAATCGACTGTCCGGAACTCCCCAACTGCGAATGTATCAATATGGAAGGAAGGGGGATCAAAGAATTGGAAATCGCCATCAGGAAACTGTTGGACATACTACATGACGACTTTTCCATTGATACAGATATAACCATCGATATCAAAGCCGACCAGATAGACATCTACAACAAATACATCTGTCAGGTGAAAGAGACATCCCTGCTCTCCAGATTCCCTGAAATTGCCAAGGAATGGCACCCTACCAAGAACGGCAACCTAAGACCTGATATGATCAGACCGATCTCCTCAAAAGAGGTGTGGTGGAAAGCCGATTGCGGACATGAATGGTTTATGAGCATTTCCTGCAGAACCAATAACGGGGGAAACTGCCCATATTGTTCCGGAAGAAGGGTACTTTCCGGATTCAACGATCTCCAGACCAAATACCCCGATATCGCAAAGGAGTGGCATCCCACCAAAAACGGCTCGTTATTACCAAGTCAGATCACTGCACATTCCCCCGAGAGGGTGTATTGGCAATGTGCCCAAGGCCATGAATGGGAAAGTTCCATTGACAATAGGACGAACAGCGGATGCAACTGTCCTATATGTTCCTTCGAACTTATAGTGCCAGGAATAAACGATTTCATGACACTGTATCCTAACGCCACCAAAATGCTACATCCCACCAAAAACGGGAATTTCGATTTCAGTTCGATATCGCCCTATTCGCACTACCCTGCATGGTGGAGTTGTGAGAACGGACATGAATGGCAATCGGAGGTCAAAACAAGACTGTCTTCAGTAGACTGCCCGTACTGTACAAACAAATTCGCCCTGAAAGGATACAACGATCTGGAGACCGTCATGCCTAAATTGGCATCGATGTGGAACCATGAAAGAAACATGTATCTAAAGCCATCGAACGTAACCTACAGATGTCAGAGAAACATATGGTGGAAATGTGATAAGGGGCATGAATGGAAGGCAGGAGTTCCGAAGATGATGAGAAACCGTGAATGTCCATACTGTACCGGTAAGGCTATATGGGTTCCCCTCAAACCTCCTGTAACGAAACCACCCGAGGTCAAACCCAATCCTTACAGACTCGAAGTAGAGAAAGAACCATCCTTATGGACTTGCCCGAACGGTCACAAGATACCGGACATTGTGAAGAACAAGAAAGGTCTGAACGTCTGTCCCATATGTAACGATTCGAAACTACGTCCTGGAATAAACGATCTCGAAAGTCAGAACGATAAAATCGACGATTATTGGGACCACAGTCGTAATGGTGACCTTCTCCCTAAGCACATACCGGTAGCCTCTACGTTCAAAGTATGGCTTAAATGTTCATTGGGGCACATCTGGAAAACCGCCCCGAACTATTTCCCTGTGCGGATTTCCTGTCCCATATGTTCGGGAAAGATCATATGGAGCGGATTCAACGATCTTGCAACGTTACGTCCTGACCTCGTTGATGAATGGGACTATTCTAAAAATAAAATGGAACCTAACGACATTTCCGCAGGGTGCGAAAAAAAGGTGTATTGGATATGCCCCAACGGTCACGAATATGAATCCTCTGTCGCTAACAGAAATATAGGAAGGGAATGCCCGATATGTCGCAAATCTAGAAAATACAATAGAAAACGGACCAAGTGAACGAATCCATCTTCCAACAATAAACCCTTTAATAACCACATCAAAACAATTTCCACCCCTTTGATGGATTGGGGCACATGATCTATTTCCAAATAACCCCCTGACAAATAGCAATGACATAAACAATCGGCATTTACAGCAGCATATTCATTGTAAATCTGCTCAATACAACGATATGAATGTATCAGTCTTACGAACCTTGTTCAAAAACAAATCGGTACAATGGTGTTCTAATTATATAGGATACAATATAGTGCTATAGATGGAAAAGACAATGAGTACGGTCCAATCCTACAGGGGCAATGATATAGATCTGCCCATTGGAGAACTACGCAGGTACGAGTGTTCCCTTACAAAGGAAGAACGTCGTGAGATCGAGATAAAGATTCTTAAGGACTCAATGAAAGGATCCTCCACATCCGTTGCACCTATCCATGAGGGTATCAAAAGGTCTCTCATATTACGGGGATACCTCAGATGTGGAATGTCGGTAAACTCCAGAAATACGGAATACAGGGAGACCGTTAAAACCACGGAGAGAGGAAAATCTGCCTTAGGACTTAGATGATTATCCGAAAATGACAGATAAGGAAGGACCCAGGTGCACCCGCACCCAGGCCCAAAGTGTTTAATCCTCAGTCGTAGGAGTAGAAGAGCTCCGCATCGACAAGGATGGAGTCGGGGTTGAGCATCTTCATGTACTCCTTGAACTGGGAGTTGATGTTGTCAAGGGTGTAGACGTTCTTCAGTTCGGGGACGAACAGGGAGGCGAGGTACATCTTGAGGAAGATGGACTCGGGTCCGTTGCAGGTCTCCTGTCCCACGAAGTAGAAGGAACCGGTGTACCCTTTCATGGTGTCGTCGGTGGTCGCCACTACAGCTCCCTTCTCGATGGTCCTGAGGGCCGCGGCCTTCTCCTCGGCAGTGGTTGCGGAATCGTAGGCCTTTCCGATCTTCTGGAAGAGGGTCTGCACCTCCACGACGATGGTGGTCATTCCGTCCCTCTGCATGGAAAGGATGATCTCGTTGTCGAGGTTGGCGTACTGTCCCTCGACGTAGTTTCCGCCGGCGTAGTTGTTGCATCCGCACTTGACGGTGAACTCGTACTCGGAGAGCCCTACACCGCGGATCTTGAAGGCACCCTCGGTGGCGGTGCTGAGGTTGTTCAGCACGATGATACCGGGGACCCTGTCCTTCTCGGCGATCTTGGATACGGCCGCGGTGATCTTCGCATCGGTGGAGTCGTTGAGGTCCAGCCAATAGGAGGTCCTGTCCTTGATGGCCTTCGCGTCGGGACTGTTGTATGCGAGCATGTATCCGAGGGTCACCATACCCTCTGCGATACGGTCCCCTTCGGTACAGGGAAGCCTGACGACGTCCATGAGACCTGCCGCACAGTCCTCCATCTCCTTCACCATTCCGTTGGAATCGCCGAAGATGGTGAGTCCGCCGTTGTTCTGGAACTTCTTGTACACTTCGAGGAGGGATTCCCTGGTGACGTTTCCGTCGTTGTTCTGTCCGGGGTTGATGATGTTGGCCTTCGCCTCGTCGGTGAAACCGACGTAGTAGAACTGTGCCTTGGTACCCTCGGTCATGGCCTTGATGATGTCGGAACCTGCGAGGAACCCTACCATCTCGGAGGTCCTCCTGAAACCGATGGCCACGTTCTTGATGGGGACGGCCACCTTGCACCTCTCGTCCTTGACGTTGATGTATCCGAGGGAGGTCGCCTTTCCGGCGATGAGGTCTTTGAGAAGGTCGAGGTCCTTGTTGTCGATCCTTCCGTCGGCGTTCATATCGCAGTACCTGTTGGGTTCGGCCTCGCCGTTGATGACCTTCTTCAGGAAGGCGACATCGGCGTTGTCGAGGACGTCGTCCATGTCGGCGTTGCCGACGATGGCGAGCCTGGAGTATCCGTCCTGGGACGCGTTGACGAACTTGTCGTCATCCGTATCGTCGGATCCCCCATTGCCGTTGCCGAGGAGGACGAACGCCGCCACGGCCACGACGATGATAATCGCCGCGATGGCGGCGACCATAACTTTCGTATTGAGAGCCATACACTTGGATATATAGACCATTATATATTATCATTGATTTAGTCAAATAACACGAATCCGGGAACCGTGCTAACGGATACCCGGACCACAGACAGGTGATTTCAATGAACGAAAACGACAGACCGGACGTGGTGAGTCCGCTAGTCAAGGACAAGGTAGGCGAGTGGCTCTCACCCGTGGACACCGAGGCCTACCACGGCACCATGGGGAAATTCCAGAAGTACGTCGCCAAGAAGTACATCTTCATCATCGTGTGCGCGTTCGCGTGCCTCGTGGCGATGGGTCTCTCCGTGGGTTTCGGTACCTACAGGATAGACTTCTTCGAGACCTATATGACCATCTGGTACCACATCGTCGGCGACATCCACGACGTGGTCAACGACATCGTCGTGGTGGAGGACCGTCTCCCCAGGATCTGCGTCGGTGTCCTGGCGGGTGCGGGACTGGCGGTGGCCGGTGCCGCCATGCAGAGCATCCTGAAGAACCCCCTCGCGGAACCCTACACCACCGGTGTGTCCTCGGGTGCGATATTCGGTGCATCCCTTTCCATAGTGTTCGGGATATCCATCTTCGGCGGGGACTACGCCCTGGTCGGGAACGCCTTCGTCTTCTCCCTCATACCCACCTCGGTGATCATCTTCGTGAGCAGGATGAAACAGTCCTCCCCCACCATGATGATCATGGCAGGTATCGCCGTGATGTACATCTTCAACGCCATGACCACGGTCATCAGGCTGTGGTCCGACCCCGACAGCCTCTCCTCCCTGTACGCCTGGGAGGTCGGTACCCTCGCATACGCCAAATGGGCGAACCTGTACCTCATGCTCCCGGTGACCGTCGCAGGCATCGTGGTGATAGCGCTCCTTTCCAGACAGCTCAACGTGCTTGCGACCGGTGACGAGAACGCCCGTGCGTTGGGTGTCAACGCGGAGAAACTGAGACTGATCTGTCTGGTGGTGGTCGCGTTGATGTCGTCCGCCATCGTGAGCTACGTCGGTCTCATCGGTTTCGTCGGACTTGTCGCACCCCACATAGTGAGGATAGTCATCGGTGCGGACAACAGGTTCCTGATACCTGCCTCGGCGGCGTTCGGTGCCGCCATGCTGCTGTTCGCAGACCTTGTGGGAAGGGTGATAATCGCCCCTGCGACGATCCAGGTCGGAGTGGTCATGGCCTTCCTCGGAGGGCCCATGTTCATATGGCTGATCATGCGCAAGAACAGCAAGGTGTGGGAGTGATAGGATGAAGATCGAAGTGAAGAACCTGGACTTCGGATACAGCAGCGAGAAACTGACCCTCCATGACATCAACCTGACCATCGACAGACCCGGTCTGTACTGCATCATCGGACCCAACGGTGTGGGAAAGTCCACCCTCGTGAGGTGCATGAACAAGATCTACCACATACCCGACGGAACCGTGTTCGTGAACGGTGTGGACCTCAACGAGATATCCATCAAGGAGAACGCGAAGAACATGTCCTATGTGCCCGTGGGAGGGGACGACGTGTTCTCCCTGCCCGTGGTGGACACCATCCTGGTGGGAAGGCACACGCAGCAGCACTGGCGTACGACCGCCGAGGACATGGAGATCACATACAAGGCGATGCGTCTGCTCGGAATAGAGGACCTCGCCATGCACAGCTACAACCAGCTCTCGGCGGGACAGCACCAGAAGGTGGCCATCGCGAGGGGACTGGTGCAGGAGACCGAGATGCTGATCCTCGACGAACCCACCGCGAACCTCGACGTACGTTACCAGGTGTACGTCACCGAACTCCTGAAGGAACTTGCGAGAAGGAACGACATGATCATCCTGATGATCAGCCACGACCTGAACATCACCGCAAGGTACGCGGACGAGGTCATCGTCATGGCGTACCCCGGCGTGATCCACAGCATCGGTAAGCCCGAGGACGTCATCACCGAGAAGACCATCAAGGAGGTCTACGGCCTCGACTCCGACATGATCGTGCACAAGATGTGCAAACCGCACATCATCCTCGGATCCGCCGTACGTATAGACTGAAACAGTTTCCGTTCCGGGGCGTCGGGAACGATCACGGCGCCTCGGATTCGTTTTATATACTGCTGGGGCCAAACACCGTTATCCATAGGGATTGAAGATCATCCCCTATTCCATTCACTTTTTGACAGTGAACATATCGATCGACCAATGCAACATGATTTCTATATGGAGACAACCATGTATCTCCACGGTCAGGGTACATATGGGGAAAAACATAGAGAAGAGAATCCAATTGCTAGAAGAAGCAGAGGAACTGGGAGATGCAGATGCAGCATATGAGCTGTCACTCATCTACCTGTATGGGAATCATGTGGAAAAGGACATCGCGAAAGCCATTATGTTTCTGGAAAGAGCCGAAGAACTGGGAGATGCAAGTGCGGCATATGACCTGGCATTCCTCTACATGGATGGGATTGATGTGGAAAAGGACGATGCGAAAGGCATCAAATTGCTAAAAAGGGCCGAGGAACTGGGACATGCGAGTGCAGCATTCGAGCTGGCCCTCTACTACGGAAGTGAAGAGTGCGTGGAGAAAGACGCTGAAAAGGTTATCATGTATATGAAAAGAGCAGAGGAATTGGGACATGCACATGCAACATCCATTCTTGCATCTATGTACATGGACGGGGAATACGTAGAGAACGACATTGCGAAAAGCATCGGATTGCTAAAAAGGGCAGAAGAACTGGGAGATATGGATGCAGCATACAGGTTGGCATCCCTGTATATAAATGGCAAAGATGTGGAGAAAGACATTGCGAAAGGAATCAGATTGCTAGAAAGAGCCGAGGAACTGGGACATGCATATGCGGCATACGATCTGGCATCCAGATATATGAACGGGAAAGATGTAGAAAAGGACACTGAAAAGGCCATTGAATTGCTAAAGAGAGCGGCCGAACTAGGACATGATGGCGCTAGGGAGGAGTTAAGAAAATACTGAACCCACATCATTGTCGATAAAAACAGATTGATCGATGCGACTCTGAGATC
>JAKSHW010000062.1 GCA_024399195.1 archaeon
GGACAGGAGATCTCCTCCGGAGGACAGAGGGAGCACAGGTACGAGAAGCTCGTCGAGAGGATGGAGAAGAAAGGCCTCAACCCCGCCGACTTCGAGTTCTACCTCGAACCCTTCAAATACGGAATGCCTCCCCACGGCGGTTGGGGAATAGGTATAGAGAGGCTCCTTGTGAAGATGCTCGACCTCGGTAACATCAGAGAGGCCATCCTCTTCCCCAGGGACCCCGCAAGACTCACTCCTTGAACCCCCTTTTCCCGGGGAGACCCGGGACCTTTTCTCACTTTCGGTACTATCGGTGACCCCTCGGTTCGCCTTATATACGGAATGGTTCTCATCGGAACATGGCCACCAACGGCGACACCTACGAACGTGAACTGAAATACCTCCTCTCCGGCGATACGAAGGCCGTCACCAAGATGGTGAAGACCTGTGACGACGAAGAGACACGTGGGTACTGTTCCATGGTGGACAGCCCGTTCCTGGTGATCCGTGCGGCAGGTTCCCTCGGAGTGGACCTCGTGGCGTTACGTTGGGACGTCTCTTTTCCGATAGAGGTCAAAAGCTCCGAGAACGACGTCCTGTACATGAGCAAGAGCGAGCGTCTGATAGACCAGGCCATCCGCATGCTCGAATCGTGCGACAGGGCCCATGTGATGCCCATCTACGCGTTCAGGCTGAAAGGGATCAAGGGCGACCCTTGGAGGATATTCACGATCCCTTCGGAAAGCGACCTGCGTGGAAAGGTCGACGAACTGAAGGGGAGAATCCCACAACTCGATGTCAGCAAAAGCGGGAATTTCATAATGAGATGGAACGATGGAATGAAGCTCAGCGAACTTCTGAACATCCTGTCCGAAGAATGAAGTGGGAAAGGCCGTCGGCACTCATAGGGCTCATCACGGATCAGCACAGATTATCTTCATCCGGCCTTTCCGTCGACCCCATGTCCGACGGCGGTTATAAGTTTACCCGAGGATGTCGGTCATCCTCTTGACGGGAACGAAGGCGTCCTCCTGCTCGTCGGGATCGAGGAAGATCTCGCCGGTCTCGTTCTCGAGACATTCGAGGACGGATTCGGGACTGATCATCTTCATGGTCATGCAGAGGGACTCGTTGGTGAAGTAGAACTTCTTTCCGGGGCATGCCTTCTGGAGCCTGTGGCCCATACCGGACTCGGTGAGGACGATGAACTCCTGTTTGTCGGATGCGACGCAGTAGTTCAGGATGGCCTCGGTGGAACCGATGAACTTGGCGATGTTGAGGACCTCCAACCTGCACTCGGGGTGGGCGACGACCTCTGCCTCGGGGTGCTGTTTCTGAAGTGCCTCCACCTGTCTGATGGTGACGCACTGGTGGACCGGGCAGAATCCGTTCCAGAGGATGATGTCCTTACCGCTCTTCTCCTTCACATAGCGTCCGAGGTTCACGTCGGGGACGAAGATTATCTGGTTGTTGGGGACCGCGTTGACGACGTTGAGGGCGTTGGCGCTGGTGCAGCAGTAGTCGACGGCGGTCTTGGTCTCGGCGGTGGTGTTGACGTATCCGACGACGGTCGCATCGGGGTATTTCCTCTTCATCTGCTCGATCTGCTGTGCGGAGCACATGGACGCCATGGCGCATTTGGCCTCAGGCTCGGGAAGGAGGACCATCTTGGTGGGAGAGAGGATCTTCGCGGTCTCACCCATGAACGAGACGCCGCAGAACACGATTATGTCGGCGTCGGTAGCGGCTGCCTGCTTTGACAGACCGAGTGAATCCCCTACGAAATCCGCCAGGTCCTGAATCTCGGGAGAGGTGTAATTGTGTGCCAGAATAACCGCATTCTTCTTCTTTTTCAACTCAAGAATGCGTTCTTGGACTGTGGTCATAGACTCGTGTATTTTGATGCCTTATTTATAATACACTATGGTAAAACGTCAAAATGTAATGAATGGTAATGATTGTTTAGATACATTGATGTACAATTAATCCGAATTCTGAAACATCGGCCCCACCGAGCGACGGTCAATGTACATCTATAATCATAGAAAATCACATTTGGATATATGGCCCCATGCATCCAACCAAAACGATTTGGTATACGCAACTATTTAACCAACCAATCCATACTTCAAAATATGTCATTCCTTGACAATCCTACCAACGCAGGAACCGCATTCCTCGTGATCGGTATTGTCACCATGATCCTCGGTCTCGTGTCCGTCGTCCTCGGAGTTATCGATGACGCACACACCCTTACCGAGTCCATCATCGGTGTCGGATCCATCATCGGCGGTTTCCTCTACTTCGCATTCGGAAAGAACATCCGTGAGGGTAACCCCAGCGACAAATGGGGAATCCTCACCACCTTCGTGAAGATCGTCGGTATCGTCGCAATCATCGCCGGTGTCTTCAGCATGATCGCCATCATCGATTCCGGCATGGACGCTATCGCAGCCGGAGTCATCAGCATCATCGTCGGTCTCATCATCCTGTTCGTCTACAGCAAGATGGTCGACGGTCAGGCCACCACCTTCGACAAGATCATCTGGATCCTCCTCCTCGTCATCTTCGTCTTCGGACTCATTGGCGGAATCACCGAGATCATCTCCTTCAACATCCTTTCCATCCTCACCGGACTCTGCGATGTTATCATCTACCTCTTCATGATCGTTGCCATCCTCGACGACGATGTGAAGAAAAAGATGGGAATGTAAATCCTGACGATTATCCAAACCACTTCCCAAACCCCTTCCCTTTTCCGATAAATACACGTTTTACAATCACTGTACCATGGTAACCGAGAGAGAATCACAGGCTTCGAGCCGTTTCTCATGTTCACTGTCCGAACGCGTCTCTTTCGAGGCGGGCATCAAAATGGCGACGATCTACCACCAGTTCGTAGGAACCCCCTTCTGTAAAGCCAACGTGGAAGATCTGGAACGTACGATCGAAAAATGCATCGGGACCCAACCCTACGTGGTATCCGCCAAAGTAGGTATCAGGAGAGACTGCGGCGACAAGGCGGACCAGTACAGTTACACCTCGTTGACGGGGGACATGATCGATGCGGTCGTCAAGATATGCATAGACGGCACCACCGTCACCGCAGAGATGCGTTTCGACGACGAGTTGAACTACCCCCTGATGTTCATATCCTCGGTAGAGACCGATCGAACGGTTCTGTCCATTTAAAAACGGGGTCCGGACCCCACACTACCGGTCGGGGCCAGGACCACCTACCCATACATCTTGTCAACTCGGCTGGCATGGTATCCGAGAATATATCCAAAAATCGTTGACCTTAAAAATCTTAATATATAGATAACGAAATACCCAGAAAGGGTGTCATTAAATGGTCAGCAATATCAAAATCGGTATAACTGGACTGCCTGGCGCAGGTAAGACCTACGCTTTGAAGCGCATCATAAGTATGCTCAAGGAGGAAAACGTCGACAACGACGGAGTGTGTATCCTGAAGATCGGAGGTATGATGGATGAGAAGATCTCCGATGGAAGACGTAGCATCGGTATGAAGGTCAAGGACCTTATGATCGAGGACGAAAGCTACGAAGGCGTTGTTTTCGCTAAAACCGGTTTTGAGAGCAAGATCATGGTCGGAAACCTCGGTGTAGACATTCCCACCTTCGAATCCGTCGCCATTGACGCCATCCGCAACGCCTGCGAACAGTGCGACCTGATTGTGATCGACGAGGTCGGAAAGGCAGAGGTCGAGAGCCAGGCCTTCGTAGATGCAGTAAAGGATGCATTGGACGTCGACAAACCCATGATCATCACCTTACACAAGAAATCCAGGAACCCCCTGTTGCAGGACATCCGCAGAAGGGACGACGTGAGGATCCTCGAGATTACCCCTACCAACCGTAACCTCCTTCCCCACAAGATCATCAAACTGATGAGCGGTGAAGAGATTTGATGCCCGCAGGGACCGTGATCACCGAGGGAAGCACCAAAGTGCTGGTCCCAGAAGTACACTCCGTACAAGGTCCGGGAAAGATCAATGCCGGATCCGTGTTCTTCAACGAACAGATGGCCCTTAACCGCGACATCAGCGTCATGTTGCTGAGGGCTCTCAAAAGACCCTCGATGACGGTCGCGGACGCCATGACCGCCACCGGTTCCAGAGCGGTACGTATAGCTAACGAAGTCCCAGGTACGGAAGTGGTTGCAAATGACTATGACCCCAATGCCATCCCGTACATCGAAGCCAACATAGAGCTCAACGGTCTGGAGAACTGCCGTGCGAACCATGCGAACATGCATACCCTGTTCGCCGACCAGTCGTTCGACTATGTGGACCTCGACCCATTCGGTTCCCCCTCGCTTTTCATACAATCCGCCATCAGAGGAACACGCAAGAGAGGAATACTCGCTGTGACCGCGACCGACACCGCCCCTCTTGCAGGAGCACAGGCTCCCAAATGCAGACGCAGATACCAGTGTGAACCCATCCGCGGATACATGTGCCACGAAGGAGGCCTCAGGATCCTCCTGTGCAACATCGCAAGGGAGATGGGCAAGTTCGACTGGGGAATGAGGCCCATACTCTCGTTCTACGCAGACCATTACTACAGAGCCTACGTACAGATAGAACCCGGGACGACGGCATGCGACAGGATGCTCGACAACCTCGGCTATATGAGCTACAACATGGAGACCCTGGAAAGGGAGATGAGCTATGAATACGACGAGAAACACCGTCTCGGTCCGTTCTGGTTGGGCCCTCTCTTCGACAAGGAACTTCTCAAAGAGATGTCGCCTGAAGGCATGGCCCGTGAGAAGAAGTGCAACAAGGTCCTCGATGTTTGGAGGAACGAGATCGATTCCGTCCCCTTCGTATACGATATGAGCGAGCTTTCCTCGTTCACAAGGCTTTCCCCACCGAATCTGGAGGAGTTCATAGCCAAGCTCAACGAGTGCGGACCCGCTTCCAAGACCCATTTCTCCCCCACTTCGTTCGTTACAGAACTCAGTCTCAAGGAGATCCTTGGGATCTACAGGGAATGCGGACACGAGACCCCTCCCCCCAAAAACTGAAACTCAAAGGTTGCCGTATCCGCTTTTACCCGTTGGATACGGCAACTATAAACGTAACTTACCCATACTCGCAACGATATCAAATGCCTAGCCTAGCAGTTATCGGATCCCAGTGGGGAGACGAAGGAAAGGGAAAGATCATTGACTACCTCGACGAAGAAGCCGACCTTATCGTCCGCTTCCAGGGAGGAAACAACGCCGGGCACACAATCGTCGTCGGTGACAAGGTTTTCAAGCTCCATGGTCTTCCTTCAGGTGTTGTAAGGCCAGGAAAGCTTGCTGTCATCGGTAACGGTACCGTCGTGAACATCGAAGAGCTTCTCCAGGAGATCGAACAGGTCGAATCCGTAGGTGGAAGCATCGAGGGACTCAGGATCTCCGACAGGGCCGCCCTCATCATGAACTATCACAAGAAACTCGATGGTGCCGAGGAGAAATACCGCGGAAACAAACCCGTCGGAACCACCAAAAAAGGTATCGGGCCCGCCTATCAGGACAAGATCGCAAGGATCGGTTTCAGGGCAGGCGACCTTCTCGAGGAAGACACCCTCAAGGAGAAGATCTCGCTCCTCATCCCCTACAAGAAAGACCTTATGAACATGCTCGGGGCAGAAGGTTGCTCCTGCACCAACGAGTCACTTCTCGAGAAGATGACCGGATGGGGAGAGAAGATCGGTAAATACATCTGCGACACCGGTGTCCTCATCAACGAAGCCCTCGATGAGGGAAAGAAGGTCATGCTTGAAGGAGCACAGGGTGCAATGCTCGACATCGACCATGGAACCTACCCCTATGTAACCTCTTCCTCCACTGTCGGAGGAGGAATCTGCAGCGGTTCCGGAATCGCACCCAACAGGCTCACCGGATGCCTCGGAGTCGTCAAAGCCTACACCACCCGTGTCGGAGAAGGTCCCTTCGTGACCGAACTCCACGGAGAAGAGGAGGAGATCCTCCAAAAGAAAGGCGGAGAGTTCGGTGTCACCACCGGAAGGGGAAGGAGATGCGGATGGCTCGACCTCGTCGTCGTCAACCATGCCAAGACCCTCTGCGGATTCACCTCCCTCGCCATCACCAAGCTCGATGTCCTCAACGACTACGAGACCCTCCCCGTCTGTACCGAATACGAGATCGACGGAAAGAGGACCAAATACTTCCCTGGATCCATCAAGAACCTCGAGAAGGCCAAACCTATCTACACCGAGCTCAAAGGATGGAAAGGATGGGATGACACCGAGGCCCTCGTGAAAGGCGGATACGATGCACTTCCCGACGAGATGAAGACCTACATCGAGTTCATCGAGAAGAACACCGGTGTCCCCGCAGACCTTATCAGTGTCGGTGCCGACAGGGACCAGACCATCAACAGGAAAGCCGACTGGTGGAACTGAAACTCAACTCCGGCCTGGAAACAGGTCGGATCGCTTTCTTTTTATCAAAACTGCAAAAATGTTTTGAAAGGGTTTACAGGCCTCCCCCTAACAAGAGGCCCGCATGGATCTTAACGTCCGCCTTTCTTCATGATGTAGACTTTGGCGGCGAGTTCGATCTCCGTGTTCATGACCTTCCTGCTAACGGCCGCGGTGATCTTCCCTGCGGTCAGCGTGTTCAGGAACATGTTGAACGAATTGATGACGTGACCTGCATAGATGTCGACGTTCCTCTCGACCCAATAATTCTCGATATCGTCAAGTTCCTCTTCGGATTTAGAGGCAAGAAGATTGTCGAACGTAGTGGTCACCAGAGGAACAAAGGGATAGAACTTCTCCACATTGGCGATGGTTCCAGGTTCACCGACCATTTTGATCTCATCGGCAAGCTTCTTCACCCTGTCGAAGAATCCAAGGACGATCGAGGTCTCCACATAGATCTTGAATGCTACGACCGCAAGGACGAGACATCTTTTGAACACACCTAGTTTCTGTTCCTCGGTCATGCTGTTGAGGTTTTTGAAGGTGAAATCGAACACATCGGTGATGAAGTGCTCCTCGACCTCGTCATCCTCGGGGAAAAGGTCGTTCAACTTCAGTACGAGAGGAGTGATCACGGTGAAGTCCACATTGCATTTTCCGATACCGTCGAGGAACGCCCCTTCGAACGCCTTGAGGATGATGGGGTATACGGCAGGGAGATCGCCGGGTTCCATACCGTTGCAGGCCTCCACGAACGGAGCGATACTGTCAACGATGTTGTTTTCGATACTGTAGGCACATCCTTTCAGAAAACCAGAGACCCAGTCGCTTTCAGGAACGGTCTCGATCATCGAGTAAACCGCACCTGCGTCCTTGTTGTCGATGGCCGCGGAGGCCTTTTCCAGAATCTCGTTTGAAATTGCCATGGTATCTTCCGACACCTGTATCGTTGACACGGTATAAGAAACAGATGTTCAAGAATGTTCAATACTATGTCACATTGAAAAGTAATTCTAGACGAATCATATAGACCCAGTATCGTAAACATGTACCGGCCCGAAGGCCGGCTTTAAGGTTTATTCCTCATCCTGGAGGGAGGCTTTTATGTAAGGGGCCCTGTCGACACCCACAGGGATGGTGGCATCGTAACCGACCTTCCAGGTGGTACCGTTGGCGGAGGGGTCCAGGGACGACCCGGCGGCACCGGGGATCCTGATGATCCTGTCGGCCTGCATTCTGGTGGCCACGGCCCATTCGACCTCACGGTCGTCGAATATGTCGATGTCGTCGTCCACGATGATGACGTTCTTCATGGAAGGATGTCCGGTGAAGGCGGCCATGATGGCGTTGACGCCGTCCCCCTCCTTGTTCTTGGAGATGGAGACGACACCGTTCAACCAACAGCATCCGCCCTCGGTGAGCCTTACGTTCTTCACCTTAGGAACGGCCTGCCTGACGGTCTTGAATATGACAGGCTCCCTGGGGACACCCATGAGGAGGAAATGCTCCCATCCTCCGGGGAGGAGAAGCTGGAACACAGGGTCCTTCTTGGCCCAGATCTTGTCGATCTTGATGACGGGCTGGTCCCTGATCTCATCGTATGTTCCTGCGATGTCCACGAAGGGACCTTCTTTCTCGGTATCGAAGGTGATCCTTCCTTCGAGGACGTACTCGCAATCCGCGGGAACGGTCAGTCCGTTGTCGCATTTTCCTGCTTTGAGAGGGGTTCCATGGCCTTTATTGTACATGGATGACGCGATGGTTAGTTCATCGGTACCGAAATCCACCGAAAGTGCTGCAGAGACCATGGCCTCCACGGGTGCTCCGATACAGATGGAGACCTTCAGTTCCTCGCCGTTCTTCTTCGCCTCGTTGAAAAGGGTGAAGGTGTGCCTGGGGACGAGACGGATCACGATGGTGTCCTTGTCCTTGATGAGCATCCTGTGGAAGGACACGTTCCTCTTTCCGTTGTATTCGGACACTACGATACCTGCGGAGATGTACCTTCCGGCATCCTTGGGGAAGTATTTGATGATGGGAAGCCTGGTGAGGTCCAAGGGAAGCTCGCTGAACCTGAACGCGGGGGAGTCCACGATCTCGGTGGGCATGGGGGAGGCCATGGCGTCCATCACATGTTTGACGATATCGTTCTTGGATATCCCCATGGCCTTTCCGATCTTCTCCCTAGTGGAGTAGACGTTACCTGCGGCCTTTCCTCCGTTGAGGTCCTTGAAAAGGAATGTCGTGTTCTGGTCGTCCTGCATGTACTTGGTCGCACCGTACTTGTCGGGATCGATGTTCTCTTCGATGATCTTCACGTCAGAGAGATCTATTGTCATGGTTCGTCGCAAAACGATAGACAGTTAAATACATGCTCTAAGGTAAAATTTTGAGTGCGTTCAAAATTCTTAAATACAACGGCAGGATGGATGGGTTTCGGCGAAAGAGATATGTTCTCGAAAACAGCAGATTTCATCATCAAACACTCCAAACTGATGATCGTGGTTTGGATAGTCGTTCTGATCTGCGCCCTTCCGTTCGGTATGAAATCCTCGGACGTGCTGGAATACGATCTCACCGCGATGACCGGTGACGATATGGAGTCCGGCAAAGGACAGTCGATCATGAACGAGGAGTTCTCCAACTCCATAGATATGAGCGAGATCCTTGTCGTATGCTATGACGACAGGGCCGACCTGAACTCGGAGAAGGCCTCCTATTTCATAGGCAAGGTTTCCGAAAAGGTCTCCGAAAAATACGATAACCAGATATCCCTCACGGTCGTAGGACAGTATTCCAAAGGCCATGGGACCGGCGTGTACCTTGCATCGTTCTCCACCTCCTCGAAGGACGTGAGCCTTCTCAACGAGACCGGGAACATCCGTGAGCTCATAAAGGACGTCAAACAGACCCAGTCGTTGGATTTCACCACATACGTCACCGGTAACGACGCACTCACCTTCGACACCATGGCCTCCGCCGAAGAGGACATATCCAAGGTGGACCCCGTCAGTATCATCCTCATCTTCGTCCTCATCGGACTCTTCTTCTATGCCCTCGTGACGGCCCTCGTGCCCCCTGTCGGAGTGGGTGTCGCATACGGTATCGTGCTCCTCCTGATGTACATCATCGGAAACTGCATCGGGATCTATTACCTCACACAGACCCTCGTGCTCGTCACAATGCTCGGTGCGGGATGCGACTACGGGATATTCATCATCACCAGGTACCGTGACGAACGCAAACACGGAAAGGACCACGAAAAGGCCCTCAAGACCGCCATCGAATGGGCCGGGGAGTCCGTGTTCACTTCGGGATTGTCCGTCATCATCGGATTCGGATGCCTTGCCATCTGCGACTTCATGATGGTGAGGACCATGGGTATCATCCTCGCCCTCGGTATAGTCGTCGCACTCCTTGCGGCGCTCACCTTCGTCCCCTCTATCGTCAACATCCTCGGTGACAGGATCTTCATGCCCACCAAGGTCGAAAAGTACACCGAAGTGGACAAAGGCAGGGGAACGGGACTCTACGCCGCCCTCTGCAGGTTCTCCAAGAACTACTTCTCCTGGGTCGCCGGACTGACCTCCAAACATCCGATCGCCATCACCATGGTGGCCGTGATGATATGCATCCCCACCGGGTTCATCTATGCGACCACCGACGAATCCTACGATATGATCAGCGTCGAACCCGACGCGGAGGCCCGTGACGGTCTCGACGCCATCATGGCGGAGACCTACGGCGGAACCCTGATGCCCACCTACATCGTGCTCGAGCTCAACAGCTCTGCCATCGGCGACATGGGAGTGATCCCGTTGGGAGGGACCGATTTCCTACCCTATCTCGTTTGGTCGCCCGAAGCCCTCACTCTGACCTCCGGAATGCCTTCAGGATACGTGCCTTCGATCATGATGCTCAACCAGAAGATCGAAAGCGACCACGGCGGTATCGTGGCCGCCTCGAGCGGTCTCAACTCCTGGTACTGCCTGTATCTCTCCGTGGCCACCAAGCTCGGATACGATGTCACCTCCATGACCGCCGAACAGAGCGTCAACGTCAACACGGTCATCTACAATACCCTCGGACAGCTTTCCACCTCGTTGCAGGAATCCGTCGGAAAGGTCCTTACGGCAGCATCCAGAGGCCCCGTCTGGTACGCAGGCCCCAACACCCCTCTCGACCTCAACGGACACACCCTTTCCAACGTCATGGACTTCGTGATCAACATCGGACCCGGAATCCTCTCCGACAATGGAAACTACGTCAGCATCATGGTGATCACCAGCGAGAGGCCCATGTCCGACAACACCATGTCCTTCATCGAGAAGCTCCACACCAAGTTCCACGACGGCGACACATGCTACGACAAGGCGTTCTCGGGGGTCTGGAAGACCTCCTATATCTCGGGAACCTCCGCTGTCATGGACGACGTGTCCAATACCGTGGTGGAACAGTTCCAGCTGATCCAGGCCATCGTCATCGTCCTGCTCGTGGTCCTTCTGTTCCTCATCCTCGGCTGCTACCTCACACCCATCCGTGCGATCGTCAACATCATGATGAGCGTGATCTGGACCGTCGCACTGACACACATCGTGTTCGAGGAACTGCTGAACATCCCCGTGTGCTGGATCGTACCCATCGTCCTGTTCGTCGTGCTTCTCGGTCTCGGTATGGACTACGATATCTTCATGACCACCAGGATCAGGGAGTACAAGGTCAAAGGATTCTCCGACGACGATGCTATATCCAACGCCATATGCAGTGCCGGTTCGACCATCACGCTCTGTGCACTGATCATGGGAGGCACCTTCCTGACCCTGCTGATCGCCAACTCCTCGATGCTGCAGGAGTTCGGTTTCGCGTTGGGAGTCGGTATCCTCATCGACGGACTGTTCATGGTATCGTTCGTCGCACCCTCCATCATGCACCTGATGGGCGAATGGAGCTGGAAAGG
>JAKSHW010000063.1 GCA_024399195.1 archaeon
GTGAAGGTGAAGTTGAAGAACGCCTTGCTTCCCAAGGTGAAGGAGGTCGAATTGAAGTCGATCTCTTTAATGTTCGTGCAACCTCTGAAGTTGTTTATGCCGATGTAATGTACATCTTTACCTACGATGACCTTGGTTATGCTGTCATAGCTGTAGAACGCGTAGTCTCCGATACTGGTGACGTTGCTGTTGACGACTACGGTCTTCACGTAATCCCTGTACTGGTACCAGGGGTAGTTGGTTACAGAGGTCTCGTTGATCATATCCCCCTTTCCGCTGAACGTGAGCCTTCCGCTGGAGATGTCAAGGACCCATGTGAGATTTCCATAGAATCCACGAACGGTGGTGTTCACCATCTTGTCACCGTTGAGGGTGAACTCCTTTCCTGCAAGTTTGTCTGCACTGAGGGTTAGTTTGTTTCCTGCAGGGGTGGCAAAGACCTGTTTGAAGGTATGTGTACCGATCGACTTAAGGCTGGTTCCGAAGGAGACACGTTCCAACGAGTCACATCCTTTGAACGCATAGTCTCCGATGTATTCCACAGCGGTCAGGTTAAGGGTCTTGACGTAGGCGAAGTCATAGAATGCCATGGACCCGATCGACCACGTTCCTGAAAATACGATGGAGGTGACCATGTTTTTAAGTCCGTTCCAAGGTGAATCGGTCGTGGTGGCGTAGTCGGGTATGTTTCCCTGGATGTAAAGCACATGGGAACTGTATTCCCAGGTGGAGCTACCTATGGTGCCTTTGAGGGAATCGCAACAAAGTACTTTGTTGGTTCCTGTGAGGGTCGTTCCTTTGAGGGCCTCAAGGGGCATGGACGTACCGTCATCTAGTTTGAAGGTGAAACCTTTGAACGCATTGGTACCGACGGAAGAGAGGTTCTTACCTACTTTTATGGTCTCTATAGAACAATCAAGATAGAACGCATACTTTCCGATGGAGACGACACTGTCAGGGAGGGTGATATTGTACAGGTAGTCAAGTCCTCTGAAGGAGTTCATACCGATATTCACGATCCCCTGTCCGATCACCAGGATGTCGATATATTCGCTATACTCGTACCAAGGGGTTTCGGAGGCAGAGTCCCAAGAGGGAATATCTACATTCGTTTTTCCAGTGGAAGGCGCAACAGTGAGGGTGCGGTTCTCCACATCGACGGTCCAGACGATAATGTTCTCTATTTTTCCACTGATCATCAGATCTTTGTAGAGGACCGTATCGAGTTCTGCACGGAACATGACATCATAGTTCTTTTCGGAATACGAGGCGTTCCATCCGATCTGTACCGTGTACCTGTCGCCGGATTCGATCCTGTTCATGAAGAACGGGGGTTCGATGTGTTCTCCATTGTACGCAATGTGGGTGTACAGGTGTCCGTTGACCTCTATTCCGATTGTCGATGTGGAATCGATATCGTAGGGCGGGTTTTCGACAAAGGCCTTGGAATATCCTTCGAAATGCTTTCCACGGATAGATCCTGCATCTATCTTGATCTCGTTATGGTCGGTGTCATAGAACACGTATCCATACAAGGCGTTGGAACCAAGTGTGGTTATGCCCTTTCCGAAGTTTATCTCATAGAGCTGGTTGCATCCCCTTATGGAGTTCTTTCCGATGTAGGTGACCGTATCGGAGATCTCGACCGTACCGAGGCGTCCGAAACTGTAGAACGTGTTGTCTCCAAGGGATGTGACCCCATTCTCAAGTACGACATGTTCGATGGAACTCCTGTATTTGTACCAGGGAGTAAGGGCACAGCTGTAGTAATCCGCCATGCGTCCGTTTCCGGTTATGGTCATGGTACCGGTGTTGCAGTTGAGGATCCAGGTGACCTCTCCGGTGGATCCGACCATGGATGTCATTGTAAGATATCCGTTGACCATCTCGAACTGTTTACCGATGAAGTTCTCCTGGGTGATCTTTATGCTCTCTCCTTCGAAGCCTTTGAACTGGTTGTTGAACGCCGCAGAGTTCAGGGATACGAGTCCGTTACCCACCCTCAGGGTCTGGAGACCGTTGCAGTTCTTGAACGCGTATTTCTCTATCGCGGTCACGTTGTCCCCGATGACGATGGTCTTCACATGGGTATATCCGTAGAACGAGTTGGTGGTGATAGTGGTGACCTTTCCTCCGATGACGATCTCTGTTATGTCTCCTCTGTACTTGTACCAGGGGGCGGAGGAATTCTTCTGGAACACAGGCATGGATCCGTTTCCGGTGATGGTAAGTATGCCTGAGTCAAGTTCGAGGAACCAATCGATGTTGTCTATGGAACCGGTCTTGCATACGATCGCATAGAGCACAAGGTCGCGGGTGACGTTTCTGTCGGGGGACCATGGCATGGTGTGGTCCTCGTCGAGATAGTAATCGGAAACCGAACATACATCGCTCATTTTTCCGTTACAGGGGACCTTTACGGTTTCCGAGGTTCCGTCGTTGTATTCGATGACGACCGTGTATACGTTCACGGCGGTGAATGTGGCCGTGAGGAGTATATTGGAGGTGACCTTCATTCCTGCGGTGTATCCTTTCCATCCCGCGAACTCGTATTTCTTTCCGTCAGAGGTGGTTTTCATAGGTTCAATGTCAGGTAGCACCAGTGTCGCTCCGTGTTTAACGGTCTCTTGGAACCTGTATCCTTCGATATCGTAGGTGACGGTGTACTCGGGCATAGAGTCCCTGTAGTACTTTCCGTTCTTCAGAGTGAATGTGAATCCGGAAAGTTCTTCTGCGGATACGGTCAGAACCTGTCCGTTGCTGTTGTAGAACCTGTTGGTGAACGCATTGGCGGCGATGTACTCCATGGACGAAGGGAATTCGAGAACAGGGACGTAGAGGGTTCCGAACGCACGCGATTCGATCCTTTTCAGGTCGGAAGGCAGTTCGAGTTTGTATATTCCTTTCTTGAACGACTGGAAATCATACGTTCCGATGGCAGTGATGTCGCCTTTGATGACCAGTGTGGTCACGGTGTCCATTGCGGCGTACCAGGGGATCCTGTCGATCTGGGAAGAGATGTAATTGGGCAGTTTTCCGTCTCCGTCTATGGTCAGGACCTCTCCGTCTATGGACCAGGTTATTCCGCCTATGCTTCCGCTTGTCGGGTACAGGGAGCCGTTTCTGTTTACGAAGACAGTTCCGAGCATATCGGGGGCCCCATAGGGTACTTTTATGAGGTTAAGCAGGCTTTCGAAGGAGTTGTCGTCGAAATCGGAGAGGGTCGTGGGGATGTTGATCCAGCTCACCTGTTCGCAATCTTTGAACACATCGTATCCCAAGTGTTTCAGACCCTCGGGGAGCTCGATGACGGAAAGGCCCGAGTTCAGGAACGCATAGTTACCCATCTCCACAAGGTGGCTGTTGAATGCGTGGAACTTTTCCAGCAGATAGGTGTTCTCGAACGCGTAATCCCATATGTTCTTGACCGCACTGGGTATAGTATATTCCTTTCCTTGTCTGTTAGAGGGGTATTTTATCAGTTCGGTCATGTCCTTGGTGAACAGGACATTGGAATAACTGGTGAACGTTTCGTTGCCGGAACCTATTCCGAAAGTACTGAGGCGGTCACAGTTGTGGTAGAACTGGGGATCTACGCTTTTCAAGGAGGCAGGGAGGGATATGGATACCAGGTTAGGCATATCCGTGAAAACCCTGGGCCCTATGCTGGTTATCCCTTGACCGATGGTTATCTGGGAGATCTGGTTTTTGTACTGATACCAAGGGGTTTTGGTCTCATCGGGATAGTCGTTGTTCAGGGTTCCGTTTCCGTTTATGGTCAACTGTCCGCTGCTGAAGGATACCTGAACACCTCCCTGTTCTGCGGAACCGGTGTGTAACACCATTTCGGAGCCGGTAAAGGTCTTTCCCCTCAGGTATATCGCGATCTTGCTGACGGTCTTACCGGACATGTCCAGGAATGTGAATCCCGGGAACGCATTCGAGTAGGAGACCGTGAGGTTGTTGGAGAAATGGATATAGGATAATTTGGGACATTCGTAGAACGCCATGTTCCCTATGCTGGTGAATCCGTCATCGGACATGTCCACCTTGCTCAGTTTACTGCAGTATGCGAAGGTCCCGTAACCGATACTCGACATACTTCCAGGGATTGTCACTTCCTGAAGGTTCTTGGCCCAACAGAACGAATAATCGGATGTTTTCACGACGGTGTTGGGGATGGTGAACTTGGAATCCGCCTTGGAAGAGGGATATGCGACGAGGGTGGTCAGGTCCTTGCTGTACAGGACACCGTCCTTTGCAGCGAAATACTTGTTCTTGCTGTCGACGGTGAATTTGGTAAGGCTGTATATTCCGCTGAAGGCCATGTTTCCGATGTTCTGTACCTGGGAAGGTATCTTTATCGTGCTGATGGACGTGCATCCATAGAACGCACTGGAACTTATGGTGACCAGGGATTCCGGAAGAGCCAGCGATTTGAGGTCACAGTAGGTGAATGCGGAACTCTCTATAGTGGTGACATGATTGCCGAAATAGACGCTGCTGAGGACCTTACACGACCCGAACGCCCTTTCGCCTATGGTCTGTACCGTGTTGGATATGGTGACGCTCTTAAGGCGCTCGCACATATTGAACGCCATCTTGCCTATGGTCACAACACCTTCGGGGATGGTGATGGTTTCGAGTTTGGGACACAGGTTGAACGCACTCTCGCCGATGGTGGTGACGGTGGAGGGTATGGTGACCTTCGTGTTGTCGCATCCTGCTGCATAGGAGATGAGCGTTCCGTTGTAAACAAGCAAGGTACTGTTATAGATCGCTTTGGAGTTACCTTTGAACTCTTTCAGAGAGGTACATCCGTTGAACGCATTTCCTGTGAATACCGGGTCCCCGTCGATCGTTACCTTGGTGAGTTCCAACGACTGTCCGAAAGAGTCGGTTCCGAGGGAGGTTACGTTACGGGGGATTGTCAGGGTCTTTATCGCGGTGGATTTGAACGCATTGTCCCCTATGGTTTTGACATTGGGGCCGATCGTGATCGACGTGATCGTGGGGCCTGATGTTATGAAATTGTCAGGGATACTCCTCACGGAAGAGGTCATTTCGACGGTCGTCACGTTTATGCCGCAGTAATTCCAATCGAGATATACCGGTGCAGACGAAGCCCTGGCACCTAAAGTGAGAACACCGTCGGAATAAAGGGTCCAGTTCACATCCTTGGTGGTACCGGTTCCCTTGATGATGGTTGATGCATCCAAGTCCTCGGCATCATCGATCATTGCAACGGTACATACCATCATAATGAGTGTTAAGAAGACGCATATTTTGGCATATGTGGTTCTTTTGGCGGAATCCTTTCCGACCGATGTCCAGTCGAACATAAGGCCAAACGACGCTTTATATTTAAAAAGTCAACGCTAATATGTAGTACTGATTGTTTAATTGTATAATTTTGGACAATATTTACCTTTTAAGGATAAACTACCGATATATGGATTTAGATAAATGGTTAATAGTAGAATATTGGAATTAAAATTTGATTATGTGTATGAATTTGTTATAGGACTCGATTAATGTTCCATTTGTTGTCATTGTTTTGATCAAGAACTACGTTTAGAGGTAAGGGAGGGGGTTTTCACCCCCAACTTTGTTGTTTTATTCCGCCTCGTCCTTAGGGTCTTCATCCGCGTTGTTCTCTTCCGCATGGAAGATGACGTACGGACGCCCATCGACGGGGATGACATCTGCTTTGACGTTGTAGACGTCCTGGATAGTCTCGGCTGTGAGAACCTCTTGGGAGGTTCCATCGGAGTGGACCATTCCTTTACGGAACATGATCACACGGTCGGAGAATCTGGACGCGATATTGAGGTCATGGCAGATGACTAGCACCATGATGCCACGCTCGTGGGCGATATCACGGAGGAGTTTCATGGTGTAGATCTGATGGTAGATATCCAGATTGGAGGTGGGTTCATCGAGCATGAGGAGCTCAGGCATCTGGGCTAGGCCGCGTGCGATCATGACCCTCTGGTGCTGACCTGCGGAAAGCTCGTTGAAGTTCCTCATGGCATATTCTCCCATGTGCATTTTCTGGAGGCAGTCTACCGCGATCTCCATGTCTTCCTGGGTGACGGCATATCCCGAGTGGGGGTACCTTCCCATGAGGACGGTGTCCATGACGGTCATTGCGAAAGTCTCACCAGAAGCTTGGGGAACGTATGCGATACGTTTCGCGATCTCTTTGAAGGTGATGTCTTTCACATCGGTACCGTCGATGAGCACACGGCCGGAAGTGGGTTCCAGGATCTTGTTGATGGTGTACATGAACGTGGATTTACCTACACCGTTGGGACCGAGGATACTGATGAGACCGGGCTCGTTGAGGTCGAGGTTGATATGTTCCCAGATGAGGGTGCTTCCATATGATACTCCGAGGTCTTCTGCTTTGATCGATAGTGCCATTTCACCACACCTCTTTCTTCTGTCTGATGATCAGGAACATGAACAGGGGCCCTCCGAGGATGGAAGTGATGATACCGACGGGGAGGGACACGGAGACAAGCTGGACGACACAGTCTGCAAGAAGCATGACTGCTGCTCCGAGGAGACCTGCTGCGGGGATGAGGATCTTATTGTCGGATCCCACGAACATACGTGCGATATGGGGACCTACGAGACCGACGAATCCGATGATACCGGTGAAACTGACGATACCTGCTGCCACCAGAGAGATGGTCACAAGGAGGATGATACGTGCATGGTTGACGTTGATTCCGATACTCTTGGAATAGGAATCTCCAGCGTTCATGGTGTTGAGGACCCTTGCCATGTACATCAGTACCGCTCCGCCGATGATTATGACGGCGAACATGATGGGGACTTCGGACCAGGACACGCTGTTAAGGGATCCGACGGTCCATGCATAGACCGTGGACGCCGCATCAGGGTCTGCAACGAGCATCATGTACGACTGAAGTGCATTGAAGATGTACATCAGTGCGATACCGGAAAGGATTATCATCGCAGGGGAAGGTTTCCTGTAGACGGAAAGAAGTATGATGAACAGTGCGGGGACGAGGGAGAACACGAACGCGTTGACGACGGTTCCGTAGTTTCCAGGGATGATGGTGATGCCCATGGTGATCGCCAGGGTCGCACCGAGGGCGGCACCGGAGGAGATACCTGTGGTGTAGGGGTCTGCGAGAGGGTTCTTCATCATGCTCTGCATCGCTGCACCGGCCATGGCAAGGCCGATACCGGTGATCAGAGCGACGATGACACGAGGCATACGCCAGTCCCATACGACCTGTTCTGCGAGACCTTGGATGGGGCCCCAGTGCAGGATACGGTCGAAAATGATCTGATACACTTCTACGAAACTGAGGGAGTATTTACCGAGACCGATGTCCACAGCGAAAAGAACGAATACGATGGCGATGACTACAACGAGCATCAGCACCTTGGCGTATTTGTACGCCTTGTAGGTGCTTATGATAAGCTGGTTGTCGACCTTACCGTCCTGAGCGTTCAATTTGTGTGAAACCGTGTCAGAAAGTCTTACCGCCTGTTTGAGACGGGAGGTTTTGTTTATTTTTGACATTGATTCACCTATCGGACAGTTCTCCGACCAGATTCAGGTCGGAAGAGTGGATGACAAATTGTTTGACCTTGCAAAGTGTCCCGACGTGCATTGTGTAATCGACCCCGTTCTCTGTATATTCCCAGATCTCAAGGGTTTCGCCCGATCCCTCGATGCTTCCTGTGTGTCTGTACAGGTTGGACAAGGGGGAGTCGTTCAGGTCGAATGCGAACCCGAAGTGGAACGTCACGTGTTCTGTAGCCGTGTGGATTTCCAGATTGAAATTGAAAAGACGTCCGAGTGCGGTTTCATCGCAGTATTCGGACATTCCTGTTCCCGTAGCTCCCTCTCCTTTGTACTCCCCGGTCAGGATATAGTCATGGGGAAGCTCACGTTCGTCGGGATTGAGTTTGTTCCATGTATCGAAAAGAAGGAAACAGGCTACGCTTCCGACGACCATCATAAGGACGAACATTATTGTGATCAATTTCCTATCTGAAATTTGACCCATCACAATCACATCGGAATAGGTAGGGGGATAGACCCCCCTTAATCGGTTTCAGGCATTTACCATGATGTTGTGGGGGTTGCCCTCTCCTGCATACAGGAGATTGAGGTCATCGGCAGTGAGCTTGTTGTTTCCAAGAAGCTTGAGGTACTGGTTGACGATGTCCTTGACAACGATTCCTGCATCGTTGAATTCCTTTTCGTAAAGGTATCCGCCGATGATAGATTTGAAGATGAGGTCTCCAGGTCCGCTTGCATTGATCCATCCGGTGATGACAATGTCGGTTCCTTCGAAGTTCTCGATCTGTCCGGACCTGAGGTTGTAGCTGTCGATGGCTCCCTGTGCAGTGCAGTTGTAAGGGAGTCCGTTGGATCCTACGATGAGGTCGAGTCCGTACTTGTTGTAGATCTCGGCCATATCCTCTTTGGTGAAGGTCTGACTGTAGGTGTTGGTGTTCATTCCCTTTTCCTTTGCGTACATTCCGACGACATCGATGATCTTGAGCTCGAGGAGGTTGAGACGCTCACCTGCGGTGTTCAGGAGGGTGTTGAAATCGGTGCTTGTGGAACCGGTGGCATCGGCGTAGATGAGGACTTTCTTGATCTGGTCGTCGGAGACGTTGGCCATAGCGCCGTTGATCTTCGCATCGGTCTCCTTGTACCATTTTACGAATTCGACTGCCTTGTTCCAGGAGTCGCATCCATCGTAGTTGAAAAGGTATCCTGCAGTGAGGATTCCGTTGACGGTACCGTCGTTCTCCCAGGTGGGGAGACGGATGATCTGAATCTTCTCGTTGTTGACGAAGGCATCGTCCATGTATCCGGTGTTGTTGGCGGATGCACGGTTCATCCAGACGGTGAGGTATCCGTTACCGTAGTTCTTTGCGATTTCGGCATAGGTTTCCTGGTTGGGGCTCTTGTGGGATCCGATGTTTCCGAGTTTGCTGTAGTCGAGGATCGCATCGAATTCGGTCCAGAATGTACCCATGCTGCTGGGTTTGGCACATCTCTCATCGGTGGCGACTATCTTGTCGGCGGCGATGATGCACTCGCACTCGAGGATCTGGGTGATGATGTTGGCAAGGTGGAGCTCGCCTTTCATGAGGTAGGATTTGATCTGGAAGTCCACGTTCATGTAGTAGACTTTCTCCTGTTCGAAGTCGATGAGCTTCTTTACATAGTCCACATCTTTCTGATCGATGTAACCGTCGTAGTTTGCATCGGCCATGTAACATTCGATGTAGTTGTAGTCGGTACCGATAAGTTTCTGGATTGCGGCGATATCGTCGTTGTCGAGATCGTCATCCATGTCCGCGTTACCGAGGATGAGGAGGTCTGCAGGATACCTTTCGGATGCTGCGTATTTCTTGTCGAGCTCTGCGGTGAGGGCTTTGATGTTCGCCTCGTTTCTTTCGGATTCACTGTTGTTGCTGTCGTTGGTGAATACGAATACGCATGCGGCTGCGACAATGACAACTATTGCAATGACTGCAATAATTTTAGTCATTTTCGAATCCATATTATCACTTTACTACTTGGAATACTAATCCGAGTATGGTTGTGTTAATATGCCATATTATATTTAAATTGTAATATATGTCCATATGTAATTTTTGCACAATATTTTTTGAAATTTTTTAATACTGGGTATGGTATTTTCAATTGAATTACACTAGGATATTTTTATATATCCTTGGATTATTCACTTCACTGGCAAAAACAATGATGCCGCCTCTATGTGAGCGGACGTTTCATTCGACCAAAATGATCTTACATGCCGCACGATCTCAACGGTCCGGAATCCGTATTCATTTTTGTCCGTCGGATTTCCGATGTCGTTGTCCGTGTAGGATAGCTATGGGTCCTCCGTCCCTGTTCGTTGTCAGTGGTCCTTTTCCAATTCCCTGAGGTAATCATGGGAGGTGTTTACAAGGTCCTTGAGGTATTTCCTCTGCGTAATGTCCAACGGATCACATACCTCGAGTTCCCCGTTCAGTTTTTGAACACATCCGAGGACGTATTCGTAGACCCATTTTTTGCGTTCCATGTACCGTTGGTTCCTTTCGGTCTGGATGGTGTCCAATCCTGTGTCGGCCATAAGGGAACCGACCGCTTCGGAGAAGGAGTTAAAAGAACCGACGAGGTCCGGTAACGGATTTCCCAAGGTACATTTGGTTATGAACGGTTCCAGTTTTTCACGTGCCCTGTAGGTTATCTTTCTGAAATGGCTGACACTGATGATGGTGTCTATGGAAAGCAGCCTGCTACCGTAAACCACCAGTTTCACCATACGCGATAGCATGTTCCTTATCGATGATACCTTCTCGGGCGATGGGTCGTAGTTGCTGCCCCTGCAGACCGATTCGATATCACATCTGAGGAGGTCTAGGAAATTCAGGTATTCTTCAGGGGCACTGTTGAGATAGGGGTCGGTGATATGTTCGTTTATGTACATCTCTCTGAGTTCGATCAATCTGAACGAGATGTGGTCCCGGTAGATCATCAGATCAAGGTCACGTCTCCACGTTCCTTCTATGACCATGTCATCGTAGTCCAATCTGTGTTCGGAGGAGTGCAAGGTTCCCAAGAGGCCGTCGATCATCTTGACAACGGTCGGTGGGGAGATGTCCGATTCGTTCAACGCATTTTCCAAAACGGCGAATTTGGATGCCGGATCCTCTCCATCGTATCCATCAAGTTCGAACGATGAAAACAGTTTTTCGAGGGCTTCGGATTCCATGTGACGTCATGGGGCTATTGACTTATATATGCACTGCAAACCCTGAGAACATCGTCTCGAATAGATATGTGCCAGTGTTTTAAAATAGGAAACGGGCCTTTCGGCCCTTGAGGTTTCAGTCGTTCTTTTTACCCATTCTGCGGAGGGCTTCCTGGATGGCGTCGATGTTCCTGGTGACCGCCATTCTGATGTAGCCGTCCTCTCCGCCGAATCCGGTTCCAGGAGTGACTATGATGCCTTTGTCGATCATTTCCTTGGTGAAGTCCATGGAGGATTTTCCACAGTCGAACCATACATAGAAGGTTCCCCTGGGCATCTTACAGTCGTAACCGAGGTCGTTGAGTCCCTCTACGAGAACTCTCCTCCTCTCTCCGAACTCATCGTTGTTGGCCTGTGCGGTACCGGTGAGGTATCCCTCGTCGTTGTACATGTTCAGGGCGGTGATCGCGGCTTTCTGGATGAAGATAGGTGCTCCGGAGTCGATCTGTCCTTTGCATTTGGTAAGTCCTCCGACGAGGTCTTCGTGACCGAC
>JAKSHW010000064.1 GCA_024399195.1 archaeon
AGCGTCCTGATCGGACATATGCCCCCTACCATGGCACGTGCGGGTTCCTACGAGGAATTGGACGAGGTGGAGACCGTCCTGCAGGAGTATTTCACCCTGAGACACAACGCATCCCCCGACAGATTGGCGGTCCTTATAGACAACGTCATGTCCGCTGCAAGGAAACACGGGATGCTCAAGGACCTCGGACTTCCCGACGACTGTTCCAGGGAGGTGTTCTCGGAACATCTGGTGGAACTGCACGAACGCATAGACGAGATCAAGGACGCCATAGTGCGTTCCGACCTACATGTCCTGGGACGTGCACCCGTCGGAAGACATCTTCTCGAATCGGTGTACACCCTCACCCGCATCGACAACGGCGATGTCCGTTCCCTCAGAGCGGCCTATGCGGAACAGAAAGGGTTCGACATCGATGCGTTGTTGGAAGATCCCTCGGGCATGCAGCCTGACGGGGAACTGAACTCGATGGTCACCGAACGTCTCGATGCAGAGGTTCAGAACCTCATATCGAGGATGGCGGAGGCCGGTTTCTCCAAGGACGGATGTCTGAACATGGTGGAAGGCGACGACCTGGGGAGAACGGTCACCTTCGTCTGCGACGAACTCGTCCCCAACCTACGTCTGATGACAGATGAGCTCGACGACATCCTGGAAGGTCTCGACGGAAGGTATGTGCTTCCAGGACCGTCGGGTGCACCTACCCGCGGTAACGCCCACATCCTTCCCATGGGGAGAAACTACTACTCTCTTGACCCGGACGCCGTACCGAACCGTTCCTCCTGGGAGATCGGAAAGAGGATGGCGGACCAGATGATCGGGAAATACGTCTCCGAAAAAGGAGAGTATCCCCGCGAGGTCGGTTTCATCATATGGGCCACCGACACCATGAAGACTGGCGGAGACGACGTCTCGTACATCCTGTGGCTGATGGGCGTCAGACCTGTATGGTCGGAAAGGGGAGGTCAGGTCATCGACCTGGAGATCGTACCTCTCGAAGAGCTCAGAAGGCCCCGTATAGACGTCACCGTGAACATCACGGGACTGTTCAGGGACACCTTCCCGAACCTTATCGACCTCATCGACGATGCGGTAAAACTGGTAGCGTCGTTGGACGAGTCCGACGAGGACAACTGCCTCGCAGCGAACCTCAGGAAGGACATCGTCGAAGGCATAGCCGACGGACTCACCCCCGACGAGGCACGTGCACGCAATTCCGTACGTATCTTCGGTGCCCCTCCGGGCGGATACGGTACAGGGGTGAACAAGGCCATCGAAGCCGGTACATGGAAGACCGTGCAGGACCTTGCCGACGTGTACATCGACTGGTGCAGCAACGGATACTCCAAAGGCAACTACGGTCAGAAGATGCGTAAGGAGTTCGTGAAGAGGTTCTCCAACGTAGGGGTCACCGTCAAGAACATGCCCGATAGGGAGATAGACCTCCTCGACTGCGACGATGTCTACGAGTACCTCGGAGGCATGAACGCCTTCGTCAGGGCCTATGGGAAGAAAGATGCCATGACGGTCATGGGCGATGGTTCCGATCCCAAGAAGACCAAGATACGCAGCACCAAGGACGAGCTCACGTTCACGTTCCGCAGCAAGGTCCTGAACCCGAAGTTCATCTCAGGACTGAAGGAGCACGGATACCGCGGTGCGGCGGAGATGGCGAACCTCACCGAGTTCACCATGGCATGGGGTGCGACCTCCGACGTGACCGAGGACTGGATGTTCGAAGGTCTCGCCGACAGGTTCCTTCTAGACAGGGATACGAAGGAATGGATGGAGGACGTCAATCCGTTCGCGATGATGAACATCCTGAAAAGGTTGGAGGAGTCCATCGAACGCGGCCTTTGGGACGCCACTGACGAGTACAGGAAAAAACTGGAAGAACTTTATATGGAGGCGGAGGAGAGGATCGAGGAGATCACCGACAGGTGACCTCACTCCTTCTTCTCCCTTTCCATACGTTCCTTCTCTTCCACGTACCTCTGATAGGATTCCATCCTCTCGGACTGGTGGTCCACCTTCATGATCAGGACACCGAACACAACGGTAAGGATCATAAGGGCGTAGGATGCGGCATAGAAGATCCCCAGACGTACCTCCTCATTGTCCACGAACACGACGGCACACACGACGGCGGCAAGCAGGACCAGATACACCAGGGCGGCCCCGATGATCAGATGCAGTCTCTTCATGTTCCGCCCAATCCATCAGATAGGATTTGAAAGATTCGCATGATTTCCGAATCCAACTGTCACCAGTCCTTTCCTTTTCCGTCGTCATCGTCGGACTTCAGCTTGCGGTACTCATAGAGCATGACCAGGGCAACCGCGAGGAGGATGACACCGGTGGCGACCATGACGTACATCTGTACATCGCCTTTGAGGGCGAACATGGACACCATGGAGACCATGATCACGACCAGGTAGACGGCCGCACCGTAGGTGAAGAGCTTGTTCATATCCATGCAAGGCCAATCGGGAAAGAACCTAATGAACCATTCGGACGAACGGTTTCAGAACAGTGTAGATTTTTGTATCGTTTTTACCATTTGGGCGGACAACATATTATAACGGATATTGACAGTATACCTTGATACATAATGTCCGAGAGAGGCATTTTCAACAGCAAAATCGGATACATCCTGGCCGCATCCGCGTCCGCGGTAGGTCTGGGCAATATCTGGCGTTTCCCCACCGAGGCGGCCACGCACGGAGGAGGAACGTTCCTGGTGGTCTACATCCTGATCGTCATATTCTTCGGTTTCATCCTGAACATGACCGAGGCCACGATAGGCCGTATGACCCGCAAGAGCGCCATAGACGCTTACGAAAGCATCAACCCCAAAAGCCGTATCATAGGTATCCTCGGCACATGGGTCCCCGTGATCATCCTCCCCTATTACTGCGTCATAGGCGGATGGATCACGGGATACATGTTCGGACCCGTCGTCGGGGCGGACCTGGCGGACCCCACGTTGTTCGGGGACTTCATATCGCTCCCCGCCACGGCCTTGTTGGCGGTGGTCTTCCTCATGGTGGTGGCCGTGATCATCTACATGGGCGTCACGAAAGGCGTGGAGAGGATCAGCGTCGTGTTCATGCCCATATTCATCATCCTCCTGATCGTGCTCACGGTGTACGTGCTTATGCAGCCCGGTATGGCCGATGGTCTGAACTACTACCTGTTCTTCGATTGGAGCAAGCTCAATATGGATACGTTCGTATCCGCACTGGGTCAGGCGTTCTTCTCGCTTTCCATCGCCATGGGTATCATGATCACGTACGGTTCGTACATGAAGAAGGAGGAGAACGTCTCCAGAAGCACCGTTCAGATCGCGGTCATCGACACCGTCATCGCCATCATCGCCGGACTCCTCATCGTGCCCCTCGCACATGTGATCACCAACGGCACCATGGAAGGGGGTGCGGGACTCGTCTTCATCGTCCTTCCCCAGGTGTTCACGAACATGGCCGGAGGACCTATCGTGGAGGTCGTGTTCTTCATAATGCTCTTCATCGCGGCCATAACCTCGGCGATCTCCATCATGGAGGCCATCACGTCCACCATGATCGACAGATTCCACATGAGCCGCCACAAGGCGGTATGCGTGCTGATGGTCCCAATGGTCATCGCCTGTGCCCTCGTATCGCTCGGCTACGGCCCCTTGGACTTCGTCACCGTGGCGGGAATGAACATACTCGACACCATGGACTTCATCTCCAACAACATACTGATGCCCATCGTGGCGTTCATGACCTGTATGTTCATCGGACACTTCCTCGGAAGCAAGAAGATACTCGATGAGATCGGGTATTCCGACGACCATGTCATGCGTAAGATCTACCCTGTCATGATGAAGTACATCTGCCCCGTGATGGTCTTCATCATCTTCATCGGCGGATTGAAACTCATCTGAAACCCCTTCCCCGAGGTCAGGGGACCTCCTTCCCCGACCTCGTTTTCCGGTCCGTCGACATACCTTGTCTCCGACTGTACATATCGGTGCATACCGCGTACTCTGTAGAAAACGACAGGGACGATATATCCTACAAGTCTATATCCCGATATACGATGACATGGGACGATTCAAATGTCTGACGTCCCTGCAGTGTTTCCGTTCACAGAGATCATAGGTCAGGAGGACATGAAACGTGCCCTTCTTCTGAACGTGATAGACCCCGGTATAGGAGGTGTCCTGATCAAAGGTGAGAAGGGTACCGCCAAATCCACCACGGTCAGGTCCCTGGACAGGGTGCTCCCCACCAGGACCGTCGTCGATGGATGTCCGTTCAGATGCGAGTACGGACGCAAGGACAGGTACTGCCCCTACTGCCTGGAAAAACTGGAGAAAGGGGAAGAACTGAGACCCGTGGAATGCAGGATGAAGGTCGTGGACCTTCCCCTATCCGCCACAGAGGACAGGGTCTCAGGTACGTTGGACCTCGAGCACGTCCTGAAGACCGGTACCAAGAGGTTCGAGCCCGGTGTGCTCGCGGCCGCCAACGGCAACATCCTCTATGTGGACGAGGTGAACCTGTTGGACGACCACCTCGTGGACCTGTTGCTCGATTCCGCCGCCATGGGGGTCAACTACGTCGAAAGGGAAGGCGTGTCGTTCTCACATCCCGCGAAGTTCGTCCTGATCGGTACCATGAACCCCGAAGAAGGGGACCTCAGACCTCAGCTCCTCGACAGGTTCGGACTGTCCTTGGACATAAAAGGGGAGAAGGACGTCAAGAAAAGGGCCGCCATCGTCAAAAAGAGGGTGGAATACGACATGGACCCCGAGGCGTTCATAGCACGCAGGGTGAAAGACCTCGAATCCGTCACCGAGACGATCGTGAAAGGGAAGAGACTGCTTCCCGAGGTCGTTGCGGACGATTCCGTCATAGACATGGTGGTCTCCGTCACCACCCATTTCGGAATAGACGGACACAGGGCGGACATCACACTTCTGAAGGCCGCCAAGGCCAATGCGGCGTTGGAAGGACGCTGTACCGTCACCAAGGACGATATCATCGCCACCGCCGAGCTCGTACTGTCGCACCGCCTGAGAAGACGTCCCTTCGAGGAGTCCGGCCTCGACAGGGAGGAGCTCGAACAATGTCTGAAAGACCTGTGAACCTGCCGTTCACCGCGGTCGTCGGAATGGACGACTGCAAGAAGGCGTTGGAATGCGCGTTGGTGTCGCCCCATGTGAAGACCGTGCTCATCAGAGGAGGTACGGGTGCCGCCAAAACCGTCCTGTCGAGGTCCCTTTCCGGGATTTCCGGGAAAAAGGTCGTGAACTGTCCTCCGAACATAGGTGAGGAAGAACTGTTCGGAGGTCTCGACGTCGAGGCCACCGTGTCCGAAGGCAGACCGGTCATGCGCAAAGGACTTCTCTCCAGGGCCGACGGCAACATCCTCTACGTCGATGACATCGACCTGATGGAACGTTCGGTCCTGTCGGGACTGCTAACAGCCACAATAGACAGAGACGTCGTCGTGGAAAGAGGCCCCATATCGTCCCGTTACAGGGTGGACACCGTCCTGGTCGCTACGATCAATCCCATGGATTCGGACCTGTCCGACCACATGTTGGACCGTTTCGACCTATGTGCGTACGCCTCCGACGAAGACAGCAGAGAGGTCCTGAAACGTCTGTACGACTTTGAGATGTCTCCCGAATCCCTGGAAAGCCGTTTCTCCGAGGAGCAGGAGGCGGAAATGAAGAAGATCGACAGGGCCGCACGCATCCTCCCCATCGTGGAGATGTCAGACGAACTCCTGAACGTCATATCCGAACTGTGTGCGAAGGTCGGTGCAGGTATCCGCGGAGACCTCGCCATGGTCAACTGTTCCAAATGCCTCGCGGCATTGAACGGAAGGGATACCGTCACCAAGAAAGATGTGGAGGAGGCGGCGATCCTGTGCCTTCCGCATCGTCGTGACCCCACGGTACAGCCTCCCGAACCTCCGCAACCCCCCGAAGAACCCGACGGACAGGACGAAGACGGGGAAGACACCGAGGAACCCCCCGATAACAACGATAACGATAGGAAAGACGACGGTCAGGAAGAACAGGATGGTCAGGACGAGGAGGAGTCCCGTAACGACGACGAACCACTTTCCATGGAAGACCTCGAAGACATGCTTTTCGAGATAGGCCGTCAGTTCAGGGTCATTGACTATCTAGGATCCAGGACCAAAGTACCGTCACGTACCAAGACCCGCAAGGGGCGCAGAGCCATGGCGGTGTCTGCAGACGGTACCGGCAGATATGCAAGGTCCCGCGAACCCCTGGGACGTACAAGCGACATAGCCTTCGATGCCACCGTACGTGCGGCCGCACCGTATCAGAACGTGAGGCACAGCGACCAGGTAAGCATAGTCATCGAAAAGAGGGACATCCGTGAAAAGGTACGTGAAAGACGCAGCGGATGCACCATCATGTTCCTGGTGGATGCAAGCGGTTCCCTCGGGGTCAGGAAAAGGATGTCCACGGTGAAAGGTGCCATCATGTCCATGCTCAGGGACAGCTACGTCCGCAGGGACAGAATCGGCCTCTCCATGTTCAGGAGGGACTCCTGCGAAGTGATACTTCCGCCCACCAAATCAGTAGAATACAGCTACAGATGCCTGGAAGAGCTCCCCACGGGCGGGAAGACGCCTCTCGGTGAGGCCCTTCTGCGTACCGAGGAGTACATGAGATCGTACGCCCGTTGCCATGTAGGAGAGAACTGTTTCATCGTTCTGGTGACGGACGGAAGGGCGAATGTGCCGTTGGAAGAAGGACGTAACGCCAACGACGAGGTGCAGAAACTTGCCGAGGACCTAGATTCGCCGCACATAGGATGGATCGTGGTCGATGCCGGTGCGGGATTCCCCCATTTCGACAACGCGGAAAAGCTTGCAGAGAAACTGGAGGCGAGGTATTTCCGCCTGGAAGACCTTGATGCGGACAGGTTCGCGGAATCGATCAGAAACGTCATAGACGGATAATGTCCGAAGAACTGGATTATCTGTTTTCCAAGACGGTGGGACTGTCATAAGGGCGGTAAATCCCCGATTGACATTTCCACCGTCCGTCAGGAAATACTTGAAAAATAATATAATGTCCAATCCCTATTCCAGCATCATTATGGCAGCGTTTGTCGGAAGAGAGGAGGAGCTGAAGGCCTTAAACGGTCTTTATTCGCAGAAAGGAAGACGTGTAGGTTTCGTGCACGGAGGACCCAAGATGGGTATGACCACCCTTATGGAGAGGTTCTGCGAAGAGAAAAAACACCTCATCTTCGAATACCGCGACGGTACCGACAACGAACATCTTCTCATATCCGTCTACGCTTTGGAAAAGTATACCGGTGAGTACTACCCCGATATCAAGACCCCCAAGGATTTCTTCGAGAAACTGTCCGACGCCCTCGGTGGAAAAAAATCCGTCGTCGTATTCGACGGAAACCAGTACCCCGAAGAGTTCGCGAAGGCCCTCAAGGAGTATCTTGACAGAAGCGAGAACACCAACATCGTCTGTTCGAAGAAACCCGACAACTCCTATCTGGAAGTGAACTTCGACTTGACGCTGGAGCTCAGCCCCCTGTCCTACGAGGACTGTGTGTCCCTCCACCCCAAGATGTCCCGCATAGACGCCCTCAAGACCTACCTCACTGTGGGAGGCGTCCCCGGATACCACGCTACCATGAACAAGTCCGATTACAAGTCCTGTATCGAGAAGAACTTCCTCGGTGCGTTCCCCAGACTCTGTGCGGAGGCCGAGAACATCGCTCTGAAATCATCGGTGCCCTACGACATGTGCTCCGCCATCCTCTCCGACATGTCCGCTTTCGTGGGAAGACCTATCGATGTGGCGAACAGAGAGAACATCTCCAGACAGCTCTGCGACCTCTATCTCAAGAAGATGGAGGCGGAAGGCCTTATTGAACAGATCACCGCAGTGGGTAACTCCCCCAAGAAACCGGTGTACATCGTGAAGAACAGGCTTATGGCGTTCTATCATACGGTCATCCGTATGAACCCTGCCGTGATCTACGGAAAGAAGCTCGATTACTTCGACATCGCCGACTCCATCGAGATGTACCTCGAACTCGCCCTCCGTGATTTCTGTGGAAAATACATGGTAAAGAACATGGGATGCAACGGATACGGATACTGGTGGACCAAGGATGACAACACCAACAGGCTCAACGTCTGCGGCATAAGGGACGACTGTGTGCTCATAGCCGACTGCAAGTTCAGATACGACAAGGTCGACAACGGTGTCCTCAAACAGCTGAAGGCACGTACCGAAGCCGTGGAAGAGGTCAACGAGAAGAGACTCGTCATATTCTCCATGTCCGGGTTCGACAACAAGATCTCCAGGAAAGCCGCAGAAGGAGGAATCCTTCTCGTGTCCGCGGACAATCTTCTCTGAAGTCCATGGAATCCCGTAGGATCAACGAAAGGATGAGGGAACTTGCCACCAGGATCTGTTACGAACCTGGCAACCTCGACCATCTGAAAAAAGCAATGTGCGTCGATCCATTGGATAATGGGAACAGTTCCAACAAGGAATATGTCAACGGTGCGATGGCCACCCTCGGCGATACCGTCCTTAAAACGGTAATTACCGACAGGCTGTATCGTGAGGGAAAGGACCGTGAGGATATCACTGAAGAAAAGATCCTCTTGGAGAACAACAAGACCCTCAATGATGTGAAGAAAGAGCTCGGCGTCTTCCACTTTGCGTACAACAGCAGTTACTTCTACGACGATTCACCGGAAGAGAACAAAATTCCCAACAGCAACCACGACATGTACATCGAGGCCATCGTAGGGGCGATCTATCTCGACAGGGGATTCAAATACTGCAAAGATTGGATTGATACATTCCTTCTCCCGTTGATGGAAAAACATAAAGGGTCTAAGAAACCCTGATGAAAATCAAGGTCCCAGACATCCGACAGGTATCACATATACGCCGTCTTCTCTGCGATACCCGAGTTCGGTTGCAGTTATCACAATCTTGACGCTCGGCAGGCCCAATGAAGCCTGTTTTTCATCTTTATTGCGTTCGATGATCAACCTTTCAACTTCATTCAGATGTTTTGCACCGGATTCGATATCGTTAGATCCCAATTTGAACTCGATAAGTGCATAACGTCCGTCGTCAAGATGTAAAACACAATCCACCTCCAGACCATAACGGTCATGATAATGCGAGACGGTCCCGTTGAACTCGTTGGAATACACCTTAAGGTCACGTATACAGATGCACTCAAAGACGGATTCGAAGGTTCTGTAATCGTTCAGTAGTTGGTTCGGTGTTATGCCCAAACCGACGACCGCCAAGGATGGATCCACAAATTCCCTTTTGGGGCCGGATCTTTCACCCGCAGATGAACGGAGAGAAGGACACCAACCGGGAACCTCATCGACAAGGTATAACTTTTTCAAAACATCGAGATAGTCATCAAAGGTCTGATCGGATACAGGGGATGACAGATCCTTTATCAAAGAGGTTTTCTTTGCAAGTGTTGACAGATTCCTACTGTATGTTTTTAGGATCCCTTCCATCAGAACACCGTTCCTTTTCACCGAATCGACGTTGAACATATCGACGGTGTGGATCTGATGATAGTAGTCTTTGGCTACCGCCAATTTCGAACGATCGCTCTTCAGTTTCGAACAATACGGCCAACCACCACGACAACATGCGAAAGACAACCTATCGACGGTAAGATCGGATCTGCAACCGATTTTCATGTCGGATTCATCGAAAAGAGACCTCAAGGAAACAGAACCATTAGATTCCCCTGTTTCGAAAAGACTCATCGGATACATTCTCGTTTCCGAAATGCGACCGGTCCCCGTATGCGATATTTTGACCCTTTTAGAGAAGGATTCGGTAAAGATATACTGCCCAGGCCTGTCCGAATGATTGCAATTGAAACGGATACGGCCCCATAATGCAGGTGCATCCTGCCATTCGTCGATCAATCTCGGTTTATCCCCTTCCAATAGGATATCGGGATTGGACTCGGAAATCAGTTTCAACGCACTGAGGTCCGAATAGGATTGAGGATACAACGCGCTTTTGGAGTGCATTTCAGCAGTTTTGGATTTTCCACACCATTTCGGGCCGATGATGTTGACTGCACCGAAAATCTTGAGTTTGGACTCGATTTCGTTATCGATTATGCGTGGAAGATAATCCTTACCCATGACTACGAATCGGATTTTCTATTTAATAAGGTTTTTTACTATATTCTGGTTTGGTTTTTTACGGTAATTTAATTTGATTTTTTACTATATTTCAATATAGTTCTTTACCATATATCGATTGGACTTTTTACTATAAATTAATTAGACTTTTTACTGTAGTAGGATAAGGTTGCTTTCAATCGATCTGAAGTGAAAACGTACACCTTTTAGAAACACCCTGTTCTCAATGATCAACAAGTGTAGTTCCCAATCCTTTTCATAAAAGCATAATAACGAATAAAATAAATTCATCTTAAACCATCCCCTTCAAAGAGATGACCAATGGTATACTCAAGAAAGTTGGAACGTTCTATAGACGATCTTCTGAAAGAAGGAAAACATATAGTTTCCGAAAATAACGATTCGAAATACCTGTTCAGGGTCGCTATGGTAAACCTCGTACTGTCGGGAATGAAATGTTCCGAATTGTCAAAGTACTGCGGAGTGGACGAAAGGACCATTTCAGGATGGGTGTCCAAAGCAGACAAAGAAGGATTCGAATCACTCAGAGCAGTCAAACAGAGCGGTCGCCCACCTAAACTAACTGAAAATATGAAAGAAAAGATAAGTGCCACACTCTCCAAAGAGCCTTCCCTTTATGGGTATGTCGACTGGGATGGTCCCTCCCTCTCCGACCATATACTGAAAGAATACGGAATAGAGTACTCTATAAGGGCCTGTCAGAAACTATTCCACGAACTGGAACACTCATCTGTAAATCCACGGACACCGCCCTCGGATGAATCCGACTGACCAAGGTGTAAGTCGTTCAGAAATTCCTTGACGGAAAACCATCCTGGAACAAATCCCCATGTCCTAAGATGAACGGCCAACTATGTCAAAGAGGGCATAACATGACGCTAGGGAACACCTAGATCCAAGACCTTATCCCAATGCACAAAGATGCCCTATGTTTGAAATATTGTGCGTGAAAACCAAAACCTTGGATTGTCCGATGTTCTCTCATCCAAGTATCTGAGCGATCGCCATCAGAATCATACATGAGTTAGGTCCGTCGGTTTCCACAAGTCCTTTACAG
>JAKSHW010000065.1 GCA_024399195.1 archaeon
ACAACGCCTTCAGATATTCGGTCTGGACCTTGTCCAAGGAACCTTCCAAAGTCGGCCTTTCCTTCACGGCAGGTGCCTTCACGGTCTTTTTCGCAGGACGTCCCCTCTTCTTCCTGGAGACCACGGTCTCCTCTGGAACGGTCATCATCTCGGTGACCTCGTCCAACAACCTCTGGGCCTCGGCCACCTTGGACAGGTCCAGGGACATCTTCCGTTCCAGAACGGCCGTCCTGAAATACGCTCCGACCTCCTCCTCGACGATGCCGTCGACGGCGATCCCGAAACATACACACTTCTTGGGGGCCTTCCTTGCCGTCCTCCTGTGGAGACGTACATGTGCGACAACGGCGAGGATCAGTTCACGCAGACCGTCCCTCCAGTACTTGCAGGACATTATGTCGGGGATACTGTAGGAGAACCAGTCGTCCGACCTGAAGAACCTCACAGACCTGAACGCCCGGTCCTCCACGATCGCGGTACGTACCTGTCCGACCGACAGGAGTTTCCCGTCGAGGTCCCGGTTCAGTCTGGTGAGGACGCGGTTGACGATCGCCGTCACATCCCTGTCCACCGAGTCCGCGCGGTCGTCCTTCAGTTCCGCAGACATGATCAACAGCCTCTCATCCGGAGGGGTGGAACCGTCGTCCAGGAACTGGCGGAACGCCCTGCACATGGTCTCGGGATCCTTGCACATCTCGGTGGACAGCAACGGAAGACCGTGGTAGAGGGCGTACTCGGTGCACAGACGGCACACGCTCGAACGGTCGAACCCTCTGCCCACCTTGTCCCCCGACCTGTTGCTGCAGTACGCTTCCGTCACCCTGTAGAACCGTTCGTACGTTCTCGCAGGGTCTTCGGGGGAGTTGACCAGTTCGCAACAGTACAGCCACATGTACCCGAGGTCCGTCGGGGGATAGGTCCCGTTGCGGACGCAGTGCCTCCAATGGAAGAAGTAGGCCTTCGACTCGATGGACATATGTTTGTAGCTGGGGTATCTGAAACCGGACGGGACATAGTCCATGGGGCCCTCCACCTTGAACGACCAGTTGGCATGGATCTCCTCCAGGGTCATGTCCGACGGCAGGCGGTCCGCCCGGTCCACGGAGTACAGGACACCCACGCCCTGCGTACCGTCGCAGGGAACCGCATACACCGGGACCTTGTCGCACGGGTCGTGCCTGAACGGAAGGGTCGGCACACCGTCGACGATCGCACGGTACTCCTTCGGAAAACAGGGAGGTATGTCGGAACCGTCGCCGAGGGCCTTTCTGCGACAGCAGGCATAGATCCCCTTGAACATGTTCATCGCCAGGTTGCCGAACTTCGGGCCTGTGAGCACCACGGGCCCGCAGTCCGGAAGGCCGTACCCCGCAAAGGGATGGTATGCGAACCTGACCTCTCCCTCGGAGAACGTGGTCATGAAACCACGGCCGGTGGTGTCCAGGAGGTGTTCGTCTATGGCGTGGTACGCCTGGTCGACCATCGCGTTCCTGAGCACGACGTCGTCCGCCTTGCCATACATGACCGGATCGTCCACGACCGACAGGAGCCTGTGTCCCTGGTGGGAACCGGGGGACAGGACGTACCCGTTCCAGAACGGGACCAACCTTTCAGGGATGTAACGGATCCATTGGGGGATCGGGCACCTCTTGTATATGCAGAGGTCCAACACTATGGAATGGAGCATCGAACGTGATGCGTTTTCGGAATCGTCGATGAGCTTCATCGTGTCCAGGATATCGGAGGTCTCACGTCCCAATGCGATGGACTCGCCCAGGAACAACATGACGTACCCTCTGTCTGTCCTCAGACACGTACCTTCCGACAGACAGGTACGCCACCAGAGGTAGTACGATCTGACGTTCTCGGTCAACCCGCTGTAGGTGGGACGGAAGACGTCGTTCGGCTCGTAACGGCAGAACGTGCCGCGTTTCTCGGCGTAGACTTTCGCCTCTTCGACGAACTTTTCGAACTGAACGTCCGGACGACATACCTGGGACATCGTGACGGATATCGCGGTCTGGTCTTTAACGGTGACGTGCGGTCGGATGGAGAGCATAGGAAAACACACCGCCGTCTCCGAGAGACGGTGTGGGAAACAGGTTTCGGAAGGTGTTTGATCCAGGGAGAGGAGATCCTCCGCCCCGGACCTCACATGAAGAGCCGTTTGACGGTCCCGAGGTACTCCCTGACGATCTCCCCTCCGTCCACCAGGGTATCTCCGACGGTCTCCAACGCGATCTCGTTGATGGAATCCTCCATCCTGCCGCGGGACATTCCGCTCAGACGCAGGACGAACGGACAGGCCGCGGGCTCCTCCCACAGCGCCCTGAGGTATTCGGTCTGGAACCTGTCCAGACGGGACCTCAGACCATTATCGTCCGAGGGTTCCGCCGTGTCCCCGACGACGGTCTCGGCCGCCGGGACCTTCTTCCCAGAAACGGGTTCCGGTTCCACGGCCTTGACCTTCTTCGGACGTCCCCTCTTGGGCTTTACAGGTACTTCCTCTACAGGCTGTTCCTGCTCGGATACCGCCATCATACCGGTGACCTCGTCCAGACCCTTCTGGGCATCATCCACCTTCGACAGGTCGAGGTGCACCTCCTTCGCCACAGGTGCAGGCCTGAAGTACTTCTTCACCTCCTCTTCGATGATGCCGTCCAGACCCTTTCCGAAACAGACGCACGGTTCCGGCTTCTTCTTGGAGGTGCCTCTGTACATACGCACGTACGCGACCGTCGCCAGGAGGAGGTCGCGTATGTTCTCGTGCCAATAGCCTTCGGCGAACAGGTTCGGAACGGACACCGTGTACAGGTTCGAACCGTTGCCGTACCCGTGGAACTGGAGGCCCCCGAACACCCTCTCCTTGATCTGCTTCTTACGCACACGGCCGTCGGACAGCAGACCCTTCTTGGACTCCCTGTTCAGTCTGAGCAGCACACGGCCCGTGACCGCCGCCACATCACGGTCCACCGGTCCGCTCTGGTTCTTCTTCAGGCCCGTGATGGCGATCAGGAGTTTCTCATCGGGAGGGGTCTCCCCCGTGTCCAGGAAATGTGCGAACGTCAGACAACCGGACGCATCGCAACGGTACAGGTCCGTCGCGGGGATCTTCAGTCCGTGGCAGATCGCGTACTCCATGCACAGACGACGTACGGAGTAACGGTTGAAACCCCATCCGTCCACCTCCCCTGGCGGCATGTTCGAGCAGTAGGCCCTGGTCAGCCTGTAGAAACCGTCCAACGTCTCCTGGGGCCTGTCCCAGGTGTTCGCCAGCTCGCAGCAGTACAGCCACAGGTATCCGAGGTCTGTAGGGGGATATCTTTCCCTGCGCACGCAGGTCCTCCAGTAGAGATAGTACTCCCTGGACCTGTCGGACATATGGCGGTAGTCGGGCGTCCAGAAACCGGACGGCACGTATCTCAGGGGCCCGTCCACGGAGATCTCCCGGTGGGCCCGGAGGTCCTCGAAGAATCCCTGCGAGACGCGGATGTATTCGACGTCGAGCATGGGGACGAGGGCACCCACATTCTCGGTACCGTCGGAGTCCTCGACGTTCGGCATGACCGTTTCCGGGTTGTCCCACACGGTCAGATCCTCCGGCAGGGAGTCGATGACGGAACGGAGCTCCTTGGGGAAGTCGGAAGGTACGCGCGGACCGTAGTCGAAGAGCTTCTTGAAACAGTACGCGTAGATCCCGTTGAGCATGTTGGTCGCGTAGTTGCCGAACCTGTGGTAACGCAGGACCTTGGGTCCGCAACCGGGGATGTCATACCCTCCGAAAGGCTGGTACCCGAACCTGATCTCCTCCTCCGAGACCGTAGCGACGAGACCGCGCCCGGTGGTCTCCCTCAGATGTCTGTCGATCGCACGCAACGCATGGTTGAGCATGATCCCCAGCTCCAGTTCGTCGTCCGGATAATACTCCGGGAACGGCATGTCGAGGGCCATGTACACGGGGATATGGAAACGTTCGGGCGAAGACAGCATGCACCCCCTGAAGAACAGCAGCAGATCGTCGGACACGTACCTCATCCAGTCCGGATAGGGCAGTTTCGCATGGATGCACAGGTCCATGGCCAGAGGATGGAGGACGAACCTGGAGACATCGTTCCCGTTGTTGACGAGCTCCAGCTGCTTCAGAAGCCCGGACGGGTCGCGACCCAGCGCGATGGACTCGTAAATGAACAGTTTGACGTAGGCTTCGTTGGCCTTGAGGTACCTTCCCTCGAGGAGGTTCGTACGCCACCAGAGATAGTACTCCTTCATCGCAGTGGTCATGGCCGTGTAGCTGGGGAACTGCAGTTCACATTCCTCGTAGGGATGTTCGGTACCGCGGTCGTCCGCATGGACCTTCACCTGTTCGTACAGATATCCGAACGGGAGCGACTCGTTGTCTGAATGCATGGACATTGTGCAGATAACGTCGTCCTGTCTTTAAGTCTATGTCGAAAGGTCCCTCGAAAACGCAGACGGGACGTCTTTGGTCCCGTAGTCCGTCCCCTTTCCTTCAGAGGGGCCCGGCGGAGACGGTCTTGCCCGCCCCGAACCTCACCTGAACAGACCTTTGACGGTATCGAGGTATTCCTCGACGATCTCCCCTCCGTCCAGCAACGTATCGCCCAGGACCTCTATCGCGACGGCGTTGATGGAGTCCTCCATCCTGCCGCGGGACATCTTGCTGAGACGCAGGATGCACGCACATGTCGCCGGTTCCTCCGTCAGTGCCCTCAGGTATTCCGTCTGGAATTCATCCAGACGGGACTTCAGGTCCGGACCGTCCGCGGGTCCGACCGTATCCCCGACGGCGGTCTCGGCCGCCGGGGCCTTCTCCACAGGGGCGGGTTCCACGGCCTTGACGTTCTTCGGACGTCCCCTCTTGGGTTTCACCGGTTCTTCAATGACGGCCTGTTCCTGCTCGGGGACCGCCAACATATCAGTGACCTCGTCCAGACCCTTCTGCGCATCGTCCACCTTCGACAGGTCGAGATGTACCTCCTTCACCACAGGTGTCGGTCTGAAGTACTTCTCCACCTCCTCGTCGATGATCACATAAAGATCCCTTCCGAAACCCCTGCAGTGTTCGGGTTTTTTCTTCGATGTGCCCCTGTGCAGACGCACATGTGCGACCACCGACAGCAACAGACCCCGTATGCTCTCGCGCCAGTATCCCTCGGTGAACACGTCCATAGGGGACATGTTCACCGAATGGGGACGGTTCTTGAAGCAGTAGAACTCGACATCTTCGAATAACTTCCTTTTGTAGTTCTTCGTACATGCCCCTCCGTCCGAGAAAAGACCTTTCTCGGACTCCTTCTCCAACCTGAACAGGATACGGTTCGTGATGGCCGTAACGTCACGGTCCACAGCTCCGCTCTGATTGGCCTTCAGGTCCGCCATTTCTATCAGGAATGCCTCGGTGGGCGGGGTCTCCCCCGTCTCCAGGAAACGTTCGAACGTGAGACAGTCTGACAGGGGACAGGGATACAACTCCACATCGGAGATGGGGAGACCGTAGAACAGGGCGTAATCCAGACACACCTTGCGTATGTGGTACCTGTTGAACGTCCACGTGTTCTTCTCCGAATGGCTCAGGCCCGTACCGTACGTTTCCACCAGCCTGTAAAGAGCGCCCATCGTCTCCTCGTGGGGGCAGGGGGAGTTGATCAGATCGCAGCAATACAGCCAAAGGTACCCCGAGTCCGTAGGAAGATACCTTCCCCTGCGCAGGCAGGTCCTCCAGTAGAGATAGTACCGCTTCGCCTCGGGCGACAGACTGCTGTAGTCCGGGTTCCAGAAAACCGACGAGACGTATTCAAGGGGACCTTCCTCGGACACGTCCCAGTTGGCCTTGAGATCCTCCTTGAACATACCGGATACATGTGTACTCCTGTATTCCAACAAAGGCCGGACAAGACCTACCTCGGAGGTGTCGTTGTATTCCTCCACGTTCAACGCGGTCCCCGGCAGGTCCCATTCCGACAGGGACTGCGGTAAGGCGTCGATGAGCGCACGGTACTCCTTCGGGAAATCCGAGGGGACGCGGGGGCCCTCACCGAAGAGTTTCTTACGGCAATAGGCATGTATCCCCTTGAATACGTTATGAGCGGCGTTCGCGAACACTGGATAGCGTAGGACCACCGGCCTGCATTCCGGGAGGGATCCGAAGTAAATGAACGGCTGGTACACGAACCTTTCCTCCTTCTCGGAATACATGGATACGAAATCACGGCCGGTGGTCTGCAGAAGGTACTCGTCTATCGCACGCAACGCATGGTTCATCATCAGGTTCAAACGGGCCCTGTCACCGGGGTTACGTTCGAAGTACGGTTCACCGATCATATGTACAAGGTGACTGTTGAAACGTATAGGCGAGGCCAGACGGACCCCGGTCAGATAATGTTTGAGGCCATCGTCCGCAAAGAAGATCCACTGGGGTATCGGTAACCCTTTACAGATGCACAGGTCCATGGTGACGTAATGCAGGAACGCCGGAGCGACCCAACTGTTCTCATCGGCGGCCTTTAACGCGTCCAGGACCACATGGGGGTCGTATCCCAGGACCAACGATTCGTAGACGAACAGTGTCATATACTGATTGTCGGTCTTGAGATATTTCCCCTCGAACAGACACGTGCGCCACCAGAAATAATAGAGTTTCATCCCCGTGGACATGGTATCATAGTTCAGGGCCCGGACCTTGCATGGCTCATAGGGATGCTCGGTACCACGCTCGTCGGCATGGGCCAGGACCTGGTCGTAAGAATCCTTGGAAGGGATGTCGTCGGCCGATATGTACATCGATGGGGAAACACCGTCCTGTCTTAAATCAACTATGATGTTCCTGAACGATGTACCTTTTCCAAACCCTGTGAAAACAACCGGCCGATGTCATGGATCCCCGTTGGCCTGGAAAGCGGTGCATGTATCACGGACGGCGGGTGTGGAGTGCAGGAAACAAAGGGGACGCATCCGTTTCGGATGGATGCCCTCTGATCAAGGACGGTCCGATCCCTTTCCCTTGATGGGACGGCCTCCTGGCGGAGACAGGGGAGGTCCTGTCCCCCGTCCCTGCCCTCACCTGAAGAGGCCTTTGACGGTATCGAGGTATTCCTTGACTATCTCCCCTCCGCCCAACAGCGTATCGCCGACGGTCTCCAGCGCGACGGCGTTGATGGAGTCCTCCATCCTGCCACGGGACGTCTTGCTGAGACGCAGGATGTACGGACATGCCGACGGATCCTCCGACAGGGCCCTCAGGTATTCCGTCTGGAATTCGTCAAGACGGGACTTCAGTCCAGGGCCCCACGAAGGTTCCGTCATGTCCTCCTTGACCGGCACAGGGGTCTCCTCTGCAGGTACGGGCACCTTTTCGACGGCCTTCGTCTTCTTCGGACGTCCCCTCTTGGGTTCCACAGGTACTTCTTCGACGGTCTGTTCCTGCTCGGGGACGGCCATCATATCGGTGACCTCGTCCAGGCTCTTCTGGGCCGCATCGACCTTGGAGAGGTCCAGCACGACCTCCGCCTTGACGGGCTTCCGTTCCGGGACCGACAGCATGTCCATGACATCGTCCAGGCTCTTCTGGGCGTCGTCCACCTTCGACATGTCGAGACGTACCTCCTTCGCCACGGGTACCGATTTGAAATAGGCCCTTGTCTCCTCGTCGATGATACCGTCCAGGACCATCCCGAAACATTTGCAGTGTTCGGGTTTCTTCTTGGAAGTACCCCTGAACAGACGTACACGGGCGACCACCGCCAGAAGAAGGTCGTGTATGCTGTCATGCCAATATCCGTCGGAGAACAGGTCCGGCAGGGACACTTCGAACGAACGCGAATGCCCCTTGTAGCCGAAGAACTTGACATACTCGAATATCCTCCCTTTGATCGTCCTGTCATGCACATACCCGCAGGACAGGATGCCGCCCTTGGACTCCTTGTTCGCTCTGAACAGCACACGGCCCATTACGGCGGCCACGTCCCTGTCCACCGACAGGTACTGGTTTTTCTTCAGACCCGCCATGGCGATCAGCAGTTCCTCGTCGGGAGGGGTTCCTCCGTCCTCCAGGAAACGGACGAACGTCATACAACCTGACACGTCACCGGGGCACATCGATACCGAAGGGACCTGCAGACCGTTGAACACCGCGTATTCGAGACACACCTGGCGCACAGTGAAGCGGGTGAAGCTCCACTCGTACCTCTCCCTCTCGGTTATGTTCGCACAATAGGCCCTGGTCAGCCTGTAGAACAGGTCCAACGTCTCCTGGGGCCTGTCCCGTGTGTTGATCAGTTCGCAGCAGTAAAGCCACAGATACCCTATGTCCGTAGGAGGATAGCTTCCCTTGCGTACGCAGGTCCTCCAGTAGAAGTAGTACTCCCTGGACCTGTCGGACAGGTGGCGGTAGTCCGACCTCCTGAAGCCGGACGGAACATATTCCAAGGGTCCGTCCACGGTGACCTCGCTGTAGGCCCGTATATCCTCCTTGAACTTCGGGGAGGGATCGGCATAATCTATGTTCAGCAAGGGAAGGACCGCTCCCACGTCCTCCGTCCCGTCCATGTCCCTGACGTTCGGCAAGGCCGTATCGGGACCTTCCCACCTCTTCAGATCCTTCGGCAGGGAATCGATGACGGAACGGAGCTCCTTGGGGAAATCGGAAGGGACGCGGGGACCTACGTCGAAGAGCTTCTTGAAACAGTACGCGTAGATGCCGTTGAACATGTTGGCGGCGTAGTTGCCGAACCGGTAGCATTTCAGGACCTTCGGTCCGCAACCGGGGATGCCGAACCCGGGGAAAGGCTGGTATCCGAACCTGATCTCCTCGTCCGAACAGGTTGTGACGAGGTCGCGTCCGGTGGTCTCCCTCAGATATCCGTCGATCGCACGCAACGCATGGTTGAGCATCGTGATCAACGCCTTCTCGTCGTCCGGCCAATAGTCGGAAAAAGGATCGTTCAAGGCCTTGAACACCTGGAAATGGTAACAGGCGGGAGTGGACAGCATAGATCCTCTCCAGAACAATACCAGATCGTCCGAAGGGAACCACATCCAGTCCGGAAAGGGCAGACCCGCATGGACGCACAGGTCCGCGGCCAGGGAATGGAGGGCGAACTTGGATACATCGCCATGGTCGTTCACTATCTTCAACTGTTCCAAAAGCCCGGACGGATCATGACCCAAGGCCACGGCCTCGTAGACGAACAGCTTGACATAGGCGTCGTTGGTCTTCAGATATCTTCCTTCCAGGAGGTTGGTACGCCACCAGAGGTAGTACCCCTCCATGGCAGGGGTCATGGTCGTATAACTGGGGAACCACAATCTACATTCTTCGTAGGGGTGTTCGGTACCGCGGTCGTCCGCATGGGCCTTCACCTGTTCGTACAGGTATCCGAACGGGAGCGATGCGTCGTCTAGAGGCATAGGGATCGGAACAGATATCGCACAACTGGTTTTAATCCCGATGCATGCCCATGCCGGGGAAGGCGTTCGGACCGATAGGTCCTCCCGCCCGTCCCCGAGGTCGTCCAAGCCCTTCCGGGCTCAGGCGACCATGGTAAGAACTTTGTCCTTTCCTTCGAAGGTGTGTCCCGCGAGGTTCTCCGCGGTAGCCTTCAGGGTGTTCCCGGAGGAATCCTTGAAGGTGAACCCGTAGAAGGCGTTGGATCCCAAGGTGGTGAGACCGTTTCCGAAGGCTATCTTCTCCAGTGCGTTGCATCCCCTGAAGGCGTTGACGCCGATGTAGGTGACATCGTCGCCGATCACGGCCTCCTTCAGCGAGGTGTAGCTGTAGAACGCGTAGTCGGTGACGTTGGTCACATCGTCGTCCACGGACACCTTGGAGATGCTTCCCCTGTACTGGTACCAGGGCACGTTCTTCACGGAGGAGGCGTTCTCCATGGGACCGTTCCCGATGACGGTGAGGCTCTCCTCTTGGAAGTCCACGGTCCACCAGGTGTTCGTGTCCCTTCCGCTCGTGGCGATGAGGACCATCTTCCCGTCTTCGTTGACGAACTGTCTGTCGGTGAGGTTCTCGGGGGACACGGCGAGGTAGCTTCCGTCGTACCTCACGAAGGTCTGCGAGAACGCCACGGAGCTCACGTACTCCAGTCCGTCCCCGAAGGTCATGTACCAGATGCCGGTGCAGCCCTTGAAGGCGTAGGCGCCGATGGACCTCACGGTATCGGACACCACCAGGGCGCCCAGTTCGGTGAAGTTGTAGAACGCCTTCTCCCCGATCCTGGTACACTTGTCGAGGACCAGGTCGGTGACACCGTTCTTCAGCAACGCCCAGGGGGCGCCGGTGGTGCTCGCGAAGTCGGGGACCTCACCGTAGACCTCCAGGACACCTCTGTCGTAGCTCCAGCCGTAGCCCTCGTACTGCCGCTCGATGTGGTCGCAGTACAGCACCCTGGCGAAACCGCTGACCTCGGAGCCTGCGAGGGCCTGTACGGAGACGGAGACCTCGTTGTACAGTCTGAACGACAGTCCGGAGAACGCACCGGACCCGACGGTACCGACGGAGCTTCCGATGTACATGTCGGTTATGGAGTAGTCGTGGTAGAAGGCGTGGTAGCCTATCGTGGTGACGCTGTCCGCGATGGACACGCGGTACAGGCTGTAGAGCCCGGAGAAGGCGTTCTTCCCGATGACGGTTAGGCCCGGACCTATGATGACCTCGTCGATGTACTCGCGGTAGGGGTACCAGGGGGTGGCCGATGCGGAGGACCAGTCGCCCATCTCGCCGAACCATCCACTGCCGGAGACCTTCAGGGTACGGGCCACGGTGTCGACGGTCCAGGACACGCCGTTGGAGATACCGGAGAACACGACCTCGGACCTGGGGATGTAGCGGTGGTCCACGAAACAGTACACATCGCACACGACGGGGTCGCCCACGTTGTACGCGTAGCTGACCCTGGGTTCGAGGTAGTACCCGTCGATCCAGTACCCTTCGGGCACGAAGGGTATGGCGGGATAGGTGTCCTCGGTCAGGAGATGGTCGATGCACTTGCCGTCGATGTAGATGTGGAGATAGAACGGGGGTTCGGGGTTGTATCCGCTTCCCTCGCGGAAGACCTTGTCGCCCTCTCCGGTGAACATCTTTCCCTTGAGCTTGGACGCGGTTATCTTCAGGGTGTTCCCGTCCTTGTCCAAGAACGTGTATCCGTAGAGGGCGTTGGATCCGACGGTGGTGAGACCGTCCCCGAAGGAGATCTGACACAGTCCGGAACATCCCCTGAGGGAGTTCTTGCCGATCGACACGACGGTGTCGGAGAGGGTCACG
>JAKSHW010000066.1 GCA_024399195.1 archaeon
TGAAATGGACCTACCGCGAGGCACTGAACCTCGTCAAGACCTACAACTCCCCCAAGGCCCCGGCCATGATGCTGGCGATCGCCGAGAAAGGGGAGAACAGGGCGTATCTCTACCTTGCGAGGATGTACCGCGAGGGCAAGGTCGTGGAGAAGGACATCCCCACATCGTTGGAATACTACCGTGTCGCGTTCTCCAAGAAGGTCCCCGATTCGGGGGACGAACTCTTATGGGTGCTCTGGTCCCTCAACACCGAGGCGTCCTGCCGCGAGGTCGTGAGGATCGCCGACCAGGTCAGGTCCCCCAGTTCCGAAGGATATCTCGGCAGGGCGTACCGTCACGGTAAGGCCGTCGAGAAAGACCTCGACAAGGCCGCGGTGCACATGCGTAACGCCTACAGGTTCGGTGTCAAATGGGCCGCCGCCGAGCTTTTCGACATCCTGTGGAACATCGGAACCCCCGAGGCCAAGAAGGAGATGATCACTGTAGCTTCTTCCAGCGACGACCCCGAGTGTCTCGGACGTCTCGGAAGGGCCTACCGTATGGGAAAGGGTGTCAAACAGGACATCCCGAAGTCCATCAGGGCCTACGTGGACTCCCGTCTGCCTTGGGCCCTGGAGGAGGCGTACAAGGCCCTCTCTCAATACGAAGGTGCCGACAGGATGGAGCTCATGGGACGTCTCGCCGACGCAGGTGTCAGGCAGGCGAGGTCCGAGGTGGAGCAGTACTATCTCAAGAAGAAGGATTTCAGCAAAGCGTCCATGTTCGGTTCCACCGAATATCCCGAGAGGCTGTTCCCCAAGATGTGGGACGCACACGCCTACGGGGCGATCCTGGAGCTTGCGGAGACCAGTCCCTCCCCCATGGCCGAGCTCTATCTCGGAAAGGTGTACCGTTACGGTGCCGGTGTGGAGAAGGACCTTACCGTCTCCGCCGGACATCTCAGGAAGGCGTTGGAAGGAGGCATCGAAGGTGCGAGGCCCGACCTGTTCGATGTGCTGTGGAACATCGGAACCCCCGAATCCAAGGAGGAGATGATCCGCATCGTCACCGGTTCCGACGACCCCGAGTGTCTCGGACGTCTCGGAAGGGCCTACCGTATGGGTAAAGGTGTGAAACAGGACATGGCCGCCGCCGTCCGCTGCTGTCTCTCGTCTAAAAAGGAATGGGCGTGCAGGGAGGTTGCCAACTCCGTCTACGAAGGAAGACTGACCGTGGACGGAAGGGGTCCCGTGGAGATCCTCGAGGAGATGGCCTCCTACGGTGTGTCCGAGGCGGAGTTCTACGTCGGCAAGATGTACCGTTTCGGTACCACGGTCGATAAAGACCTGCAGCGTTCCGCCGAACATCTCCGCAAGGCCGTGGCCGCCGGGATCGGAGAGGCGAGGTTCCATCTGTTCGACGTCCTGTGGAACATGGAGGACGCCTCCGTATTCTCGGAGATGGTCGGTCTGGTCCGTGAAGGTGCCGAAGAAGGCGATCCCGAATGCATGGGACGTCTCGGAAGGGCCTACAAGGCGGGGTTCGGTGTCCCGAAGGACAAGGACCTGTCGGAAGCATGGCTGAAAAGGGCCGCATCCAAGGACGAGAAGTGGAAGAAGGAGATATGATCACAGGGAGTCGAGTTCCTTCGCGGCGGTCCTTATACCGCTGTCGGCCGCGAGCCTGAGGTGCTCCCTGGCCTTTTCCAGGTCCACAGACGTTCCACGTCCGTCGCGGTACATCCTTCCCAGGAAGAGATGGGCGACGAACCTCTTCTTGGACACCTGTTCCATGGAGATCTCCATCAGACGTGCATCGCCTTCGGGGGTGTTCTTCGACCACAGCAGGTCCATGTACTCCTTGACGGCCCACAGGTTGCGGTCGTACGCCTTATCGTAGAATTCTTCGGCCTTCTCCAGGTCCACAGGCATGCATCTGCCTTCGCGGTACATCTTCGCGAGGTATCCGTATGCCTCCTTCCTCTTCTTGTCGGCGAGGTCGAGGACGGTTTCCTTCAACAGGTCGTCATGGTCGGTGCCCCAGATGGTGCTCAGGTACTCGTCGATGGCCCAGGTCATCTTCTTTTCCACACCCTTTCTGAACCATTCTATGGCCTTGTCGGCGTCCCTGGGGGTGCCGATGCCGTTGCGGTAGGCCCTTGCGAGATAGATGCAGCTCTCGGGAAGGTCTTCCACGGTGGACTTCTGCAGGACCATGAACCACATGGCCGCGTGGGGGTCTTCCGGTCCGGGTCTGAGCGTCTTGACGATCTCTATGCCGGCCTTTCCGATCCTGTCCGCCCTGACCAGGCATTCCAGAGCTGTCACAGGGTCCTTTTCCGTACCTATGCCCTCGGCGTGGAACCTGGCGAGAGGAACGTACATGTCGCGGTCCCCCTGTTCCGTAAGGGCCTTGCACCTTTCGAACATCTCCTTCCGGTATGCAGGGTCGTCCGATACGAAGGCGTTCTCTATCCTGTATGCGGAATCCTTCCTGTCGAGGGTCTCCGTCCATACGTCCTTCGACAACGAATACTGGAGCTCCTGGTACGCCCTGCGGTCTGTGCCCGAACCTTCCAGAATGGAGGTTATCTCCTCCAGGAGGTACCTGTACGTCGACGGGGGGTAGTGGACCATGGTGCCGTCCGAGGAGTAGTTCTCCGACGGGAGGGGGATGTAGTACGCCCCTGTATACTTTATCAGCAGGTTCGTGGCGTAGTTCTTCATGAACACCCTCGAACAGGGTACGTTTATATCAGTCAGTTCCGCGTCCTCCCCCGAGGTGAGGAGCTTGGTCGCCCTCTGACTGTCGATGATTATGATACGGTCCTTCCAGTTCTCGTTTAGGAACTCCGCCAGCTCCGGCACCAGTTTGGTGTAGTTGGGGGAGGCCTCGAGCTCGGTCACTTTGTATCCGCTGTACTTCCTGTTGGTCTCCACGATCCTCACGAACTCCCCGTAGACCTCGATGGGGAACTGGAACACCCTCCTGATGGTCCTGCGGCCGTTGTCCTTCCTTATCTCGTACAGGGGTTTGTCGAAATAGAAGTTGTCCAGGACGATCCACTTGCCCTTTCTGGAAAGGAGCCTGTTCTTCGCGGTGCCGTTGAACATGGTGCAGACGGAACGCTTGATGAAATCGTGTTCGAGGGAGACCTCCTTTTCGGTCAGGATCTGGTCGTCGAAGCATCTCGATATGAAAAGAGGGGAGGATTTGTGGATGTACTCCTCCACCTTGCAAGGATGTCCATCGTCCGTATAGTTGAAGGGGTTCCTGGAGATGCAGCTTCCGAACACGTTCACCGTAGGGACGTCCATGGGGTTCATCTCCCCATCGCGAAGAGCTCGTAGACGATCTTCACGTCATCGGGGTTGGGTTTCCCGATGGTGTCCGGATACAGCCTGATCTCGGTCTTCCCTTCGGTCCTGCTTCCGGAGTACACGAACCTGTTCCTCTCCCCTGCGTCCATGGTGCCCTTGGAGAGGATCCTTCCGTTGTCCACGTCCTTCACCAATACGGTGACGCTGTCCCTTCCGGATGCCGACGAGATCTCCTTGACGGTAAGCAGGTACGCGGTGTCGGGGATCACATGATCGACGACGACCTTGTGGGCCCATCTGCCCCCGTCCTTGGGGATGACCGCCTCCTCCACGGCAGTATCGGATACCACGGCACCCTTGCTGCGGGGGATGTCGCCGTTGAGCTCGGATATCTTGGATGCGAGGTTGTGGTGGTCGAACCACATCTCGCTGAGGATATCGTACCATTGGTCGGAACCGCGGTTCTTCCCTTCCTCGGCGAGGAGCCTTATGGGGTACACCATCGGATAGTAGTCCATCTTCCCGTGTGCCATCCCCGTAGGCGTCATGTACGTCCATATGGTGAGGTTCCCCTTCCTGGAGAGACCGTACTTCATAGGTATCCCGTGTGTGGAGCACAGGTGGTCGAACTGTGCCCTGTCGGACTCCGAGGCTATGTTGACGATCATCACCGTCTTGCAGGGTGTGTCGGGGCTGAACAGGTCCGTCATATCCCCTCTGGAATAGGGATCGTTGTCAAGGTCCGCACCGACCACCGAGACCAGTTTCCTCGAGTTGGGGTACAGGGAGAGCTTTATCTGGGGGTTGATCACAACCGCCTTGGCGTTCTCAAGGAGGTTCGCCACGTACACGGCGGGACCTCCTCCCGCGGAGGAACCGTTCATTATGATCTCCGGACCTCCCAGGATCTTTGCCACTTTTTCCACTATGTCCGCCACGTACTCGCGGTAGTTGTGGGTCTCGTCCCCCCAGTACCATCCGAAGTTCAGTTCCTCGTGTTCGCTGTACATGGGGTCGGCGATGTTCAGGGTGTACCCTTTGAACATTTTGTAATAAGACCATCTCTTGAACTCGGGGACCTCCCCGGTCCTGGAACCGTTGAGGTACACGCTGAGGGGACCTTCCCCGTCGGATTCGAAGAAACAGTCGAAGACCACATGGTGCCTTATCTGGAAACGTCCCTTGGGGACATGGTCCATGGTCTCGATATCGAGTATCGCCCCGGTGGGGTCGAGACGGGACCTGTCGTGGTTGCGGAGCTGTGCCCTCCTGGAGTTCACCTTGTCGTACAGCTTGGACGTGTCGTCCGCTATGACCGCGAGGTTGAACCCGGGATCGAACAGTCTGTTTCCTTCCGACATCCTTACTTCACCTCTATCCTTTCCTTGATCTTCCTGGCCGTCTCCACGTCCTTCTCCACCCCTCTTCCGGACTGGTATGCCCGGGCGAGGTGGTCGAGATAGAACGGATCGCCGTTCTCGGACCTCTTCTCGCACATCCTGAAATGTTCCGCATCGGTCTCGGGGGTGTTCATGCTCCACAGGATGCCGCAGAGCTCCTTGTTCATGGTGTCGTTGTCCTTCGCGGCCTCTTTCATATACTGCAACGCGAGGGGCAGGTCCTTCTCCACACCCCTTCCGTCACGGTAGCATCTGGCGAGGTGTGCCTTGAAGAAGGTGTCCTCGTCCTTGTGTTTGAGACTGATCTCGAAATGCTTCCTGTCGCATTCCTCGTCCTTGACGGCCCACAGGATGCCGCAGTAGTCCTTGTCGTAGGCCTCGTCGTTCTCGGCCACGTCGCCCATGTACCTGCAGGCCTTCGCTATGTCCTTCTCCACACCCCTTCCGTCACGGTAGCATCTGGCGATGCGTGCACGGTAGATGGGGTCTTTGTCGATGTTCTCGGAACACAGCTCGAAATGCAGTCTATCCGTAAGTTCGGTCTTGAAGGACCACAGCCATCCGCACACGTCTTTTCTCTCATTGGCGTTGCCGGTCCCGTAGGCCTTCTTGAAATGTTCTATTCCCTTCTCGGTCTCGGACCTGGAGCAGTACAGCCTTCCCAGCTGCATGTCGCGGAAGTTGGCGTCTTCCATCCTGTCGATCTCGGACAGTATGGTGTCGGTGTCCGCCCCCGATCTGAACAGGGCGTTCATGTAGATGTACCTGGCACGGGGATACCTGCGGTCGTTGACCAGGTCCCTCACCAGGTCCATGGCCTCTCCGTACCTTTCCTTGTCATCGAGGTACTTCTCCGCCAACGAGGTCCTCGAGTATACGCTTCCCGCCTCTATGTAGCATCTGAGTTTATCCACTTGGGAAAGTTCTGAGGTGGATGTGACGGAATCCACGACCTCGGCGTGGACGATGGTGCCCGAATACCTTCCGATGATGTTGAAACTGTACTCCGTGGGCAGCAGGTCCTGGTCGATCAGGAGGAAATACTTGGGTTTCAGGTCCAGAACCCCGGCCCTCTCCACGGCCTTCACGGTGATCCTGACGATCTTCCCCTCGGGTGCATCGGACGGCATGCCTTCGTCTATGTTGATGAACGGATAGGCGGGATGGTTCCTGTCCTTGGTGTAGGCGTCCCAGGAGGAATAGTATCCCACCGATAACAGAGAACCCGACATGTGGTCGAATATCCTCTTCAGCGAATCGCAGAGGTCGTCGGTGGTCCTCCTCAGGGAGACCCTTCCGCATCCCAGGATGTCCGAGATATCCTCCATCACGGGTACGAGGTACATCAGTTCGAAACGCCTGAACAGTTCCCTGGGGAAGGTGACGGTGTTCCCTATGTCCATGGTGGATATGGAGTTCGATCCCGGGGATATACCCAGGTCGATGTCCATATCGAGGAACTTCATGATGTCCGAGGGCACGTATCCGGGAATGTATGTGGCATCGGGGAAGGCCTCGTCGAACAGCTCCGGAGGGATGGCGTCGTTGGGATGTGCCTTCACGATCAGCCCGTTGGAATCGTTCTTGACACGGTCCATCATGAACCTGTACGGCATGAGGTAGGCCTCGTTCCTGTCCATACGGTAGAGGTATCTTTTGAAAAGGTCGGTCCTGACGAAGAACGAGCTGGTCATCAAGAGGAGGTCGGACCTTTCCTTCGGGATATTGTCGGTGAAGAAGTCGAGGATGGCCTTTTTGCCGTCGGGCCCCATCTTCCCGAAGGCGGTCTCCAGGGTGTGGAACTCCGTCACTTTGCCGACGGCGGGCTCGCGGTCCTTGGAGGGGTGGTCGTTCTTTATGAGCTTCTCCTTGATCTCCTCGAAGGACTCCCCGAGGGTGTAGACGACCTTGTCCACCAGAGGCGAGTTCCAGGTGAGGGCACGGTACTCCCCCAGTCTCCTATGGTAGTCGGTACGTTCGAATATCCTCGAGTTGTCGGTGGAGGTGGAGAGGTTGGTGTCTATGAGGGTGTGGTGTTTTCCCTTCACGGAAAGGTATATCCCGAAGGCGTGGACGGTGTCGAAGCAGGTGTACACCTCGTCCGCGGAGTCCAGACCGAACCCCAGTCCATCGAAGACCTTGTCGAAGTACTGTACGATGTCCTTCTCCCTCTTCCCTCCGGGGATCAGGTTCTCGTTGTACAGTACGAATCTCTTGAAAGGAGGGATCTCGGTCTTGGAGGAGATGAACGCGGCGGTCTCCTCGCTGAACCATCCCTCGTCGAGCAGCAGGTAGCAGTCATCGTCCCTGTGACAGGCCATGGCGTACGCCATCATGTGCGAAATACGTCCGTAATGGCTCACATTGCATAGTACGGTCTTTCCCATTGTATCATTCTGCTTCCGAAGTCGTTTTTTCAAAGGTACGTCCACATCTTCTTCCCGGAGATCTCCTTCAGGGAGGCGGCACACGTTCTCGTATCCGATTTTCCGATGAGGATGGAAGGGGAGCCGAAGTTGTCGGCCATGGCTATGTCGGTATCGATATTGTCCCCGATCATGAGCATCTCCTCAGGTCCCGAACCGGTGATCCTCGATGCGTACTCCATCATGTACGTCCGCGGTTTACCGAGGACCACGTCGGGTTCCCGGTTCGAACTGTACAGTATCGCCGCCACCAGGGAACCGCATCCGGGACACAGACCGTCCTCCCTGGGGAAGAGCCTGTCCCTGTTGCACAGCACCACGGTTTTCGACCTCAGCACGGCCCTGACGGCTTTCGTCATCTTGTCGTAGTCGAACTCGGTGTCCATGGTTATGACGGTGCAGTCCGCATGTTCCTCGTCCACGAGGTCCACGCCCTTCTTCAGGAACTCCTCCCTCTGCTGCACCGTGCCGGAGAGGTACACGTTCTTTATCTTGTTGGACACCAGGTACTCTATGGCGATCTGTCCCGAGGAGATCACATCCGACTCCTCGCAGGGGATGCCCATCCCACGGAGTTTTTTTGCAATGGACGAGGGCGGACGGGATGAGTTGTTGGTGCAGAAGAACACGTTCAGCCCCGAGGCCCTCATGTCCTCTATGGCGGTGTCCGCCCCGTCGATGAGCCTTCTTCCCTCGTACACGGTACCGTCGAGGTCCAACAACACGGTCTTTATCATGTTCGTCCCTTGTCTGCGGACACGTCCGTACATCGTAACGGCATGTCCTTTTCGGACACCCAGATATGTTTCAGTAATATAGGTTAACGCCTGACGCAGACCTCTATCATATTCTATAAATCGAATGGACACTTTACGGAGGCAGTCAAAGTCCACAGGGGATGTCTCAGATATGGCGGAAAAAGACAGCGTGTATTACTCCAACGTGAAGTTCATGATAAACAGGGCCAAGGACCTCAACGAGTCCCTGGCGGTGCTGGAGACGTTCAAGGACGACGTCATCCTCATCATGGCCGGAAAGGACGAATGCTCCACCAAATGGCCCAAGATAGAGCTGCCTCCGTTCCTCAGGGACAACATAGTCGTGGTCCCCGAGTACAGGGAGGGTTACTCCCTTATCGCCGACCCCTTCTGCGACTACTACCGTTGCATGTCCAGGAAGGAGGTGGAGATGGTTTACACCATCCCCGACACCAAGACCAACCTGGTGTCCAGGAGCTGCGGTTTCGTCGATATGAAGAACAGGGGATACTCCGAGATCGCCGTGGGCGATTTCCAGTTCAGGTCGGACCGCCGCGGTATGTTCGTAGCGGTCCTGTTCAGGACCGGGGAACTTGTGGACGTGTTCAACGTGGACACCTGCGAGGACGGAAAGCTCGCCATAGTCAGGTGAACCAGATGGACGCCCCCATCCTTTCCGTAGTCGTCTCGGTGTACGACAACCTGCCATATCTTCGCGATACCATGGAGAGCGTCCTTTCCCAGGACCTCGAGGGGATGGAGGTCATCGTCATAGACGACGTGTCCACGGACGGTTCGTACGAGTACGTGTCGGAGCTGGCGGAGAAAGACGGACGTATCAGGCTGTACAGGCACGATGTCAACAAGGGGGTCCACTTCTCCAGGCTCGAAGGTATGGAACACGCCACCGGGAAGTACCTGTGGTTCGTGGACGGGGACGATACCGTCGTGAGCGGAAGCTGCAGGATGCTCGTGACCGAGGCCGAGAGACATAATGTGGACGTGTTCCACTTCGGGACCAGGATCGTCAACGAGGGCAACATCGACGAGAGACGTCTGGCGAACATGGAGAGGTTCGTCGCACCATATGAGGGAAGGCTCGAGGGAAGGGCCGTGTTCGACGGATGCTTCCGTGACGGTCTTTACAAATTCTCTATATGGAACAAGCTCTACCGCACCGAACTCTTGAAAAAGGCCGCCGAGGCCGCCGAGAGGATACCCCTCACCAAGGCCCAGGACAAGTACGAGTACTTCGTCATATCGTATCTGGCGGAATCCTACTACGGGGACCCGTCCCTCACAGGGTACGAATACCATTTCGGTACCGGAATAACCGGTCACAACCTCCTCACCATAGGGCAGTTCAGGAGATACTGCGACATGTCCCTGGTGGCCGAGGCCGCCGAGAGGTTCACCGACGGCATGGAGGACACCGCATGTGCGAAGAACAGGCAGGAACTCCTGGCGGACTGCGTCGCCAACTGGTACCGTCTCAAGGCTGACGACAGGTCCGAGGGTTTCGACATGATGGTCTCCTCATGGGGCGGTTCCGACGTGGTACCGTTGTTGGCCAAGAGGGACTGGTACGATCCCGGGGCGGTCGCCAGGGCCGTGTCTGGGTCCGAATGTCTTGTATCGTCTCCCCGCGAGGTCAGGACGGTCGCCACCTATTATCACAAATTCACCAACGGAGGAGTGCAGAGGGTCATCTCCGGACTGCTCCGCACCTGGACCGACATGGGCTACGAGGTCCTGTTCATCACCGACGAGGAACCCTCCGACAAGGACTATCCCATGCCCGATTCCGTCAGAAGGGTGGTCATCCCCTCATATTTCACCACCGACAGGGACAACTACGCCGTCCGTTCGAAGGCCCTGCACCAGGTCCTTGTCGAGAACCATGTGGACGTCCTGGTGGACCATGCGTGGATATCGGACACCCTCCTGTGGGACACCCTGGTCTGTAAAACCTCAGGGGTGGCCTTCGTATCGTACTGCCACAACATATTCGCCATGCTCGAGAGGAACTCCCGCAGCTCCTTCGCATCCCTGTCGGACATCTACCGTCTCATGGACGGTATCGTCACCCTTAGCGATGTGGACACCCGTTTCTGGAGGAACTTCAACGACAACGTCCACGAGTTCCTCAACCCCCTGACCTTCGAGCCCAGCTCGGTGGGGCCCGCCGTTCCCACGGACAGGACCGTCCTCTGGTTGGGCCGCATGTCCGAGGAGAAGAAGCCTAAGGAAGCCGTCACCGTCTTCAAGAAACTGAAGGAGACCGTTCCCGATGCGAGGATGGTCATGGTCGGAGACGGAACGCCCGGGTTCATGAAGGACCTGAGGGAGTTCATCAACAGGAACGGGCTCACCGCGGACATCGAGCTCCCCGGTTATTCCGAGGATGTATCCGAGTATTACAGCAAGGCGGCGGTGTTCCTGTGCACCTCCGAGTTCGAAGGGTTCCTGCTGACCCTCTCCGAGAGCCTGTCGTACGGGGTGCCGTGCGTCCTCTACGACCTCCCCTATCTGAAGATGATACGCGAGGGCCGCGGTTTCGTCACCGTACCTCAGAGGGACTCCACCTCCGCCGCCGCGGAGCTCGCCTCCCTGCTGACCGACGAGGACAGACGTTCCGCCCTCGGTGCAGCCGGAAGGGAGTACATGCTTTCCCTGGAAGGGTTCGACTACGAAGGGGCATGGGCGGGGATGTTCGACGCCATATCGAAAGGTGTGTCCCGTAAGGACGTCGACGACAC
>JAKSHW010000067.1 GCA_024399195.1 archaeon
AAGTAGAGGCGTCTCCCCTGTACAACCGTTCAGTATACTCAGGTACTGAGGTACGTAGACGTATCATGAACGGAGAGGACTGGAGATCCCTCGTCCCAAGGCAGGTGGCCGAGGTCATCGACAAGATAGACGGTGAAGGAAGGATGCTCAGTTTCAAGTCCACCGACGAAGGGATATGATGTCGGATATCAGAGAAAGATGCATCGAACTTCTGGAAAAGGCATCGTCCAAGGGCATCAGGGTTTCGTTCGCCGAGTCGTGTACAGGAGGGCTCATAGGTGCCTCCGTTACGTCCTTCCCCGGGGCATCGTCCGTTTTCATGGGGTCCGCGGTGACCTACTCCAACGAAGCCAAGATGGACGTCCTGGGCGTTTCGGAAGACACCCTAATAGAACACGGTGCGGTCAGTACCGAGACGGCCGTAGCCATGGCCGAAGGTTCACGCAGGATATACAGAAGCGACATAGCCGTCTCCGTGACGGGGATCGCAGGACCTGGAGGGGCGACGGAGACCAAACCCGTTGGCCTTGTATGCATCGGGGTATCCTCTGGAAAAGAGACCTACGCAAAGTCGTTCGTGTTCCAGGGAGACCGTGAAGAGGTCAGAAGACAGACCGTATTGAAGGCATTGGAGCTCATGCTGGAATCCATATGAACGGACGCTACATCCGCCAGATACCCATCATAGGCGAAAAGGGCCAGAAAAGACTACAGGAGGCGAGGATAGGCGTCGCAGGTTGCGGAGGTCTGGGGACCACCGTCGTCACGAACCTGGCGTCCGCAGGGGTAGGCCACCTGACCATCGTTGACAGCGACATCCCCGATGAAAGCAACCTCAACAGACAGTTCGTCTACCGTGAAAGAGACACCCGCTCCAAGGCGAATATTCTGGCGGAATGGGCACGTTCGATCAACCCCGCCGTTACAGTGAACCCCATTGTCGGAGAACTGGACGAGACCTCTGTGGAGACCGTGTTCAACGACTGCGATATCATCGTGGACTGCCTAGACGACTACGACACCCGCCTTATGCTCAACAGATATGCCGTAAGGAGAAGGAAGACCCTGGTCCACGCAGGGGTCACCGCATACCACGGACAGGTCACCGTGGTAATACCGGGCGTTACACCGTGTCTTGAATGCATATACCGTAACCTCCCCAGATCGAAGCCTACAGGGCCCATTCCCTCCATCGGTTCGATGGTGACCATGATCGCATCCCTGGAGGCCACACAGGTAATACAGACCGTCACCAGCACCGGCTCCCCGTTCATAGGGAAAATGGCCACCATGGATCTGGAGGAAGGCTATCTCGATTCGTTCGAAATATGCAGGGACCCCGAATGTCCGGTCTGTTCCAGGATGTGTCAATAAAAGACGAACGTTGTTTTTAAATCCTGAAATCCGTTGCTAACCGCAATGACCGACAAAATGAAGCTCGCCGGACTCCTCGGCTGCGTTATCCTGATCGACCTCATCGCGATCGCACTTTCCCTCTGAAAGTATAAACTCCAGGCAGGTGCATCGAACGTGCCTGCCTCCAAATTCTCCCCACAGCCCTACGGCCGCATACAGTTCAATTTCCGATCCGTATCCACGGTCGTTCCAGATAGACGAATAATCCAATCGTTACATCCGCAACATTCGTTAAATATGACATGCCACTATTAACCATGCTACGTGTTAGCACGTGTGATAGTATGTCATTCTTCGGACTAACAGATCCATATATAGTGGCCTCATACATCGGCTGCTTCCTAAGTGTAATCATCTGCTGTGCCATAGGTTTCAAACTCAAACCTCTCACAGACGACGAGGAGGGTGAGGAAAATGACTGACGGAGTCTCCATCCCCATCTTCATCGCAATGCTTGTAGTATTCGGTATCATCACGGTCGTTCTCGGAGTATACGGATACCGCAACACCCAGGACAACAAGTCTTTCCTTCTCGGAAGGAACAAGACCAGCCCCATGATCATCGGACTCTCCTACGGAGCCACCTTCCTCAGTGCATCCGCCGTCATCGGATTCGGTGGACAGTCGGCCACACACGGTCTGACGTTGATGTGGCTCTGCTTCCTCAACCTGTTCGTGGGTCTTCTCGTCGCGTTCGTCTTCTTCGGTCCCCGCACCCGCAGGATCGGAAGGAGACTGAAGGCCTCCACCTTCGCCGACCTTCTCGGAAAGATGTACAACTCCAAGGGTATCAGGGGATTCACCGCGATACTCATCATCGTCATGATGCCCATCTACTGTGCCGCCGTCCTTAAAGGAGGAGTCAACTCCGTTGCGGTCATCACCGGACTCACCGAGTACTACGACCTCATCCTTGTGGTCATGGCCCTCGTGGTCGGCGTTTACGTCGTCTTCGGAGGAATCATCGCCGTCATGTACAACGACGCCCTCCAGGCCGCCATCATGTTCATCGGAATGGTCGTCATCCTCGTCGTGACCTTCTCCGAGCTCGGAGGTGTCACCCCCGCGTTCGAGTCCCTTTCCACCCTCGGAGAAATGGGCGGAACCGCTGCAGGAGTCCTCGACGGATTCACCGGATGGACCACCGTAGCGGAGTTCGGCACCAATGAATGGATGCTCGTCGTCACCACCTTCCTCATGGGTGTCGGACTCGGTGTCCTTACCCAGCCCCAGCTCATCGTCAGGTTCATGTCCGCAAAGGACGACCGCATGCTGAACAAGTCCCTTATCATCGGAAGCATATTCATGCTTGTGATCGTCGGAACCGCATACACCTGCGGAGCCCTCAGCAACGTCTACTTCTTCGAGAACAACGGCATGACCGCGTTCCAGTACGTCGGACAGCACCTCGGTCTCGGAACCGACTTCATCGTCCCCCAGTACATCCTAGAGCTCTTCAACGGAATGTTCGGAGGAGACTTCTTCGTATGTCTGTTCCTCCTTTCCCTCGTATGTGCCTCGATCTCCACCATCAGTGCACTCATGCACACCATCGGTGCCGCAGGAGGATACGACCTCTACACCCTCGCCAAGAACCGTGGAAAGAAGTTCATTGAGGATTCCCAGGACATGCGTGTCAACAGGATGGTCACCGCCATCATGATGGTCCTCGTCGTCGTGTACTGCTACATCATGCCCAGCGACATCATCGCCAAGGCCACCTCCCTCTTCATGGGAATGACCGCGGCGGCACTGCTTCCTGCGTTCTGCCACGGACTCTATGCCAAGGGCAAGGTCGACAAGAGGGCGGCACTCTGCAGTATCACCGTAGGTACCGTCAGCTACCTCTTCTGGGCACTGTTCGTCAACGCTTCCAGTTCGGTGTTCCTTCCGATCTGCCAGTGGCTCACCGGACAGAAGGTCCTTCTTACCGGACCCATAACCTTCTGCGATGCCCTCATCGTGGCCCTTCCCCTGTCCATCCTTACCATGGCGGTAGTATGGGCCATCGGAAAGTACTGTCTCAAGGAAAAGAACGAGACCGTCGCCTGAAACCCTTTCGGACCGTAAGGTCTGAACGCGGGGCATGTCCCCGCACCTCTTTTACATCCCTTCACCTGGGACTCGGATAACCCATGCAGACTACCTGGAACGGCCGATATCGATCTTCGATAGGATGAGGGGTCATGATACCCGTCTTGGAAAGGAACGTGTCATTACGCTGAAGAAAATGCACATGGGCAGAACATGGAACGTTTGACGAGGAACATGAATGAAGAGCAGGGCCCGGAAAAAGGTTCAGGAGGCCCGTCTACAGCCACGGACCTCCCTCATCCAAGTGATATATGAACTGCAGCGTCAACTGCGAGAATAACATCCCTAACATAATATTTAAATGAAATCCCACTTGGATAATTTTTCCAGTATATTTAGAGATTATAATGAACAATTTTTATCAATAAACATTAAACTTGAACTATATATCCAGTATATATAGGCATAATCGGCCATTATAACGAAATATTTTACAGCAAACGGATATAATCACAAAAAACGATTACACCTCATGAAAATGTCACATGTAACGATAAACTGTACCGACATCGAAAAGACGATGACCTTCTACGAGGATGTGGTCGGACTCAAAGTGATGAGACGTATCCCCGTCCCTAACATTGTTTTCCTTGCGGACGAGGAAGGTCTCACGGAGGTCGAACTTATAGATGCACCCGGAAACGGATACAAGGGAACAGGGATATCGATAGGATTCCACGTCGATGATCCCGTCGGATTCCGTGAAGACCTTTCAAACAGAGGTCTGAAGGTCACCCCCATCATAGAAGCGGGCCCTGTAACCAGGTTCTTCTTCGTCGAAGATCCCGAAGGCCTCCAGGTACAGTTCATCGACTGAGATGGTATCATGGACAACGATGCATTGGTGAAAGCGAAATTGATCCTAGGTGGAGATGTCATCCTCCCCGAAGGATTCGACGACGAACGTCTCGACCATATCGATGGAAGACCTGTAAGCGGCGTCTTCACTTTCGGAAACACGATGGTCAGAAAAAGGATCTCCGGGACAGGCGAGTTCCAACTGAACGTAACCGATGACGGGATGGAGATCCTCCATGAAGGAAAGCCTTTCCTCAAGGGAGTAAGAATAAAACAGATGTTCTGCCACTCGCCCGACATAGCGGTCATCAGTCTAGGCAAGAAAGGAAGGACCATGGACACGACGGAGGCTGTAGACCTTCTCAAAAAGTACGCAAATGAGATGGACCTGACCGGAATCTCGCTACATGGTGGAGCGGACTGTACCGAAGAGCATTATATCGAGGTATTGAAGGAGTTCAGGACCATATGTCCCGATACCCATATCGGTGTCGCACGGACCACCGAAGGATACGATCTCGAACGCCTGAAAAACGCAGGAGCGGACAATTTCAAGACGACCTGCACCTCGTTCGTCCCACGCATATGTGACGTCCTAGGTATCGATCATCAGGAGAAACTGGAATCGTTGAAACAGGCGGTACGTGTTTTCGGTAAAGGGAACGTTGTAACCACCACGTACATCGGTCTAGGCGAGACCGACGAAGAAATCGAAAACGTCATAGAAATGCTGTGTTCCAATGGCATAATGCCCGATGTAAAGGTAGTAAAAGCCAAAGTGATGATCAAGGAAATGGAATCCAAAATGGGAAAACTTATACCCACAACCCCCGAAAGGTATGCAAGAATCGCAACCATCCTCAAAAACAAGATGAAATCATACGGACTGAAACCTGACACCTACACCACAATGTGTTATGGATGCAGGCTCTGCACCTTGGTCCCCTTCAAGGATTTCTGACCTTTCCCGGAGAAATCCGGGCTTTTTTACTAATGTAAATAATTTTATTACTAAATATCTACTGTTTTTACCAATATTTGGGATTTTATGATTATATTTGTTATCAAAATATTTGGTAAAATCAATATTAACATATCACGAATAATATAAATCGTAATATTTTCAAAACCGTATTTAAAAATTCGGACCCGAATATTGGCCAAAGATTGATTAAGTATTAACCTTAAAAAATTAAGTACCAATAAACCAAAATCCCAACTGTAAGAATATAAATAAATAACCACCAATCACCGAACATGCAGCACATTATGACCGGAAAAGTCAAAGAAGTGTACGCGATCGATGACGATACCCTCGAATTCGCATACACCGACCACATTTCCGTTTTCGACAAAATCATCCCCTCCATGGTCCCCCACAAAGGAGAGACCCTCTGCAGAACCGCAAAATACTGGTTCAACCTCCTCACCAAAGAAGGAATCAACAACCACTTCATCTCCGAGCCTTCCAAAGACAGAATGGACGTCAAACGTGTGCAGATCATCCGCGACTATTCCAAGATCGATGGAACCACCACCAACTACCTTATTCCCCTCGAGGTCATCTGCAGGTACTACGCGGCCGGATCCCTTCTCGACAGACTCAAAAACGGTAAGGTCAAACCCGAAGACCTCGGCTTCGAACCCGGACACGTAGTCCAGAGAGGAGAAAAACTCCCCAAGCCCTTCGTCGAGTGCACCACCAAACTTGAGGAACACGACGAGAACCTCACCAACGAAGAGGCAAAGAAGATGGCAGGACTCACCGATGCCGAGTACGACAACATCGTCGCCACCGTCCTCAAGATCGATGAGATCATCGCAAGGGAGGCCGGAAAGAGGAACCTCATCCACTGCGACGGTAAGAAAGAGTTCGCTTTCGACAAAGAAAGGAAACTCATGGTAATCGACACCTTCGGTACCCTCGACGAGGACCGCTGGTGGGACGCAGAGGAGTATGCCAAAGGAAACATCGTGGAACTTTCCAAGGAGTTCGTCAGGCAGTACTACCGCGAGACCGGATACCACAAGGAACTCTACGACGCACGTGACAACGGAAAGCCCGAACCTGACATACCCGCCCTCCCCCAGGAGATCATCGACCGTGTCAGCAAGCTTTACGTAGACATGTACGAAAGGATCACCGGTGAAAAATTCTGAAAACACTTCCGGTCTCTGGACCGGACCTATTGTTTTTTACTTCCGACCCATGGTTTTCCAGGGTCGGAAGAACGATCTGTACCGAAAATACGGATTTTTACCTTGTACGGACGATGAAACGGCTCTCGTCCACAGGACACTCCACCTTGGAAACCACCTTGTCGATGGTGACCTTGTCGTCCACATCGAGACCTGCAGGATTGCATTTGAAATAATGCGGGCAACCGATCTGTCCGCATCCCGAAGGTTTGAAGGAAACGGTCATTCCGTCCATGGCGTATTTCTTCTCGAGGACGATATCGCGGCTGACCTTCTCCACCTCCACGACACGGACCTTGTCCTCGCTGAGGTCGCAGTCGTGTACAGGGGGCCTGAGACTTTTCACCACGTACTCGGAACCTTTGTCGAGATTGAGGCATATACCTTTCAACTTGCAGGTACGGCATTCCATCTGGGCACCGAGATAGACGAAACGTCTGCCTATCTCCGCCTGCTCGCTACCTACCAATGTGATGACGGTGACCATCAGATCACCCCCGTGTTGGAAGCAAGCTCGTATGCCGCCTTTTCGGTAAGGCCTGCGTCACCCAGGATGGTGAAACGGTCCTTACGCACGGTCACGGCCTTCATCAACGCCTCTATGACCTGGTCTTCCGTGAGACCTATGCCTTTGGCATCGACGGGGGCACCGATATCGGACAGGGCGTCACGTATCTTCTCCCAGTCGCCACCGTGGAGATACATCATCATGATGCATCCGACTCCGCACTGCTCACCGTGCATGGCCTTTCCAGGGAACAGCAGGTCGATCGCATGCGAGAACATGTGTTCCGAACCACTGGTCGGTCTGGAGGAACCTGCGATGCACATAGAAGTTCCGGACGCGATGATTGGTTTCAAAGCACACCAAACGCTCTCCTCCATGTTGGGTTTGATCATGGGAGCGCACTCGAGGATGCTCTCGGCCGCATAGCGGGACACGGTATAGGCGGAGGAACTGAACTCCACCCCCTTCATCCTGTTGGCGAACTTCCAGTCCTTCAATGCGGTAAGGTTCGAAAGGACATCCGCGCATCCGGATGCGAGATATCTGTAAGGGGCTTTCACCAGGACCTCGGTGTCGCCTATGACCGCCACGGGAGGGACGGCCTGTACGGTGAGGGGGGCTCCGCTGTCGTCCTTCATGGAGGCACGGTCGGAACAGACCCCGTCGTGGGCTATCGAGGTGGGGATGCTGACGAACGGAACGCCCGTCTCGGAGGATACCATCTTTGCGATGTCGATCTTGGTCCCACCGCCTACGGCCAGGATGAACTTGGCGTCGGTGTCCTTGACCGCCTGGACGGCCTTCTCCACGTTGTCCTTGTCTGAACCTCCGACGAACACGGTCTGGATATCGTAATGTTCGGATACAATGTCGCTGACCTGTCTTCCTGCCGCGGCATAGGTCTGTTCACCTGTTATGATCAGTCCCTCTTTTCCGAAATAGAGCTGACGGCATACGTCGGCCGTCTGGGAAATGACCCCGTGTCCCATAACCGCGGAACGCGGAAATACCATGGACCTGACCTTGGTGAATTCTTCTTCCATGTGCATCCTACCTGTGACCCCTAACGGTGGATTTTATTATAACAGTTCGCTTAAAGAACACAGATGGACACATTGATTCTGTGCGGAAGCGGAAATCCCGAAGGTTACACCCACGCTGTATGTAGAAAACTGGCGGAACGTATGGGAAACGGTACGGAGATCGTGTTCCTCGGTGCATCGGACATCGGGGACTGCACAGGATGCGGCGGATGCAGGAAGAACGGCATCTGTGTCCTGAAGGACGATATGCCCTATGACAGGTTGGGCTCCGCGGATACCGTGATATTGGCCACACCCCTCCACTTCAACGGCTGTTCGTCGATACTGAAACGTTCCATCGACCGTCTGAACCCGTACTGGTACGGGAAAGGTTCCGTTCAGGGAAGAGCCTACGGCATCGTCATCGGCGGAAGCAAGGAACCCGTGTTCAGGCACGCCCTCTCCGAGATGAGGTCGGGTTGTGCGGCCCTGAAGAAGAAATGGATGGGGGAATGTCTGGTACCGGACACGGACGACACCGAACCGGACATAGACCTGATCATGGAAAAGGTCCTCTCAGACCTTGAGGTCGACCGCGACGGTACGGGCCTCGACAGGCCTTGAAGGCGAATACACCACCAGGTCCTCGACCGCGAGGGACATCTCGGTCCACAGGGTGTCCGTCACGGAACCGTCGGTGTCCTCCACCATGACCCTGGTGAAACCCATGTCGTCGAAACGTTCCAAAAGGGATACGGGGTCCTTTCCACGTGCGAGGGAACCGGTGCAACGGACATAGGGTATGCATGAATCGGAAAGGTCCAACGCCTCCTTGAAGACAGCCCAGTCCCTGACGGTGTCGTACGGGATTATCAGACCCTCCGCGTTACCCAGGAAGGCGTCAAGTACATCGTCCCCATCGTAGACCGTCTCCATCAGCCATACGTCGTTACCGGAGACCTTGCAACGCTCTATGAAAGGTGGATTGAAGCGCCCGCTGTTCATACTGAAGGTGTCCACCACGATCACGATGCCTCTGTCCTCACGTGTGCGGAGGTCGGGGATACGGGACACGGGAACGGTCTCACCCAGTCTCAGGTATCCGTCGATACGTGACATGTTGCCCGCGTACAGACGGTTGTTCTCCACGGTTCCGTATATCAGAGGTATGGTCTCCATCGTGAACGGATTGGTATAGGATTATATACAGATGTCCACGGGATCCTGTTCGGTCGGGGTCATGTTTTTAACCTGACAAAACGATACATTCATCCGAGTGATAATATGGCCAACCTCTACAAATGCGTGAAATGCGGAAACGTCTACGAGAAAACCCTCACCGTAGGTCCCTGCATCCCCATGTGCTGCGGAGAGCGCTCCGTCCTCCTCGAGGCCCAGACCGGCAACCCCGACGAGAACAAGCACGTCCCCTACATCGAGAAAGTGGACGGAGGAGTCCTCGTAAAGGTCGGAAAGACCGCACCCCACCCCATGGAACCCGACCACTACATCGCGTTCATCGAGATCGAGGCCGACGGCATCTTCATGAGGAAATACCTCAAACCCGGAGACGCACCCGAGGCTTTCTTCAAGACCGACGCCGAGAAGATCGTGGCCAGGGAACTGTGCAACAAGCACGGCCTCTGGATCTACGAGTAACTGTGAAACCAAGGAGGGGATTCCCCTCCGTCACCCATATTTTGCCGACAGAATGTAATTCCCACCAAGTGGACGTATCAACCTATTTATTTTGTGTCCGCCATTCCCTGGACATTACGGGTTTACCCGGAGGAAATCACATGGCTACCGTACAACCTAGAGCTACCGCCAGACACGAGAAAATGGCCAAGAGCAAAAAGGACAAACTCGAGAACCTCAAGATGAAGGTCGAATCCGAGAAGATCAACCTCAAGAAAACCAAGGCCGAGCGTAAGAAAGCCATCAAGGAGATGCCTTCCGAGGAAAGGTCCAAAGCCACCGCAGAACTCGAGAAGGACCTCGAAAAGATCAAGAAGTGCATCGAGGACACCAAGGCCGAGTACGAGGCCCTGAAAGCCGAGATCAAGGCCGACGAAGAGAAGGCCAAAGCATCACAGTGACACCGGGTCGTACGCAGGGGACCTCCCCCTGCACGACCATGGTTTTTCCCGAAACCTCCCCTGTAAGGACGTGTCGGACCGACATGTGTCTACAGTGCATCGATACGAAACACCCAGTATCACACCGTTTTCACAGGATATTTATAGTATAATATATTAGGTGAAAGTACCGTCAAAGAGGATATTCAATGATCTTCACTTCCGCTTCAGACCTCGTGCTTCTTGGATAAGTCAGCGGACGCAAAAGACGGTTTGGTGGTTTTTATGAAAACGCAACAAACCAGTGAATGCTCTAAACTGTTGTCAGACAAATTCGCAATAAGTCAGTACAACCAGCTTGCGCTCTCTGGTGTGGACTCCATCAAAGATGTAGAAATCTTCGATACCACGCTGAGGG
>JAKSHW010000068.1 GCA_024399195.1 archaeon
ACCGTTTCCAAGATCGAGAAGTATTCCTTCTCCAACGACACCGGTCTCGTCCACGTGGAGTTCGGCAAGGGTCTTTCCACATACGGATATCTCGCCTTCGAGAACGTGAGGTTCATGATGCCCAACGGTACGACGGCCGTGGAACCTTCCGACGACACGCTTGCCGGAAGGGTGTTCGACGGCGATGTAGGGGCGATGAGGCTCGTCTATGCGGACACGTCCACCGACGGTGTATCATGGACCTTCGATGCCGCCTCCGGAACACTTGCCCTGACCGGCGGAGGAAAGATGACCGAACGTGTCTCCGCGGCACAGTATTCCTGGTCCATGTACAAGGCATACGTGAAGAAGCTGGTCGTCGAGGACGGGGTCGTCTCGATCGGCGCCTATGCCTTCAAGGGATATACCAAGCTCGTCTCCGTCGAAATGTCCGACAGCGTGACGACGATCTCGAAATACGCGTTCGATGGGGACACCGCCATCGCACACGTGGCGTTCGGTACAGGTCTGACCTCCATGAGCAGCGTGGCGTTCAACGGTCTTACCTTCCACAAGACCGCCTCCGCGGCCAAGACCGTGGCCGTAGGCGATCTTAGAGGACACGTGTTCGAAGGAAACGTAAAACTGATCCGTTCGGCCTGAAGAATTACAGACCGAAGGGAACCGCCGGACCACCGTAAGGAAGTTCCGGGATCTTTCCGGGACATACTCCGATAAGGTCGGTCCGACGGTTCCGATGCCTGTCTGCATGGATACCATCCGAAGAAGGATGCGATACAGGGCGGAACGTTCCAATAACATGCCCCCACCTTTGCCGTCTTTCCGGAGAATCTGCAAAAACAAGGTCTCGTAAAACAGGTGGAACCCGGTCGGAAAGAAAGCATCAACCGACCGGGAACGGCTTCATCTGCGTCTGCGGACGTCGTCGTAGTTATAACTGGTATTATAGCCCGTGTTCTCGGAAGGACGCAGGGCGTTGGGGTACTGGACATCGCTGTAGATGTCCTCCTGGAGCTTCTTCACCATTTTGAAGACCTCCTCGTAGTCGGGAATGTCGATAATGGACATGTCTCCGCTTGAGGTGGTGAGGACCACGTCACCCACTTTGAGCATCTGGTCGAAGATCCCTCTGTGGATGTTCACGCGTGACATGTCGGCGAACAGCTTGGTGTCGTAGTTCACAGTGAACATCCCGTGGGAGGAATAGACCGCACGGTCGGTGACGATGTATGCCTCGTTCTTGTACTTGAGTCCGATCGTTACGATTCCTGCGAGATAGATCCATACGGGGGCCATGTGGATCAACAGGAACAGGGATACGAACCCGCCCATTCCACTACCTCCGGCAAATCCCATGATCGAAAGATCGAATATCGCCCATATGACCGCGAAAGGCAGAAGGGGGTTGAACACCGCCTCCATGACGAAACATTTCCTGTCAGGTCTTCCTTTCCAGAGAACCTTCTCTCCGGATCCGACCATTGATTCCAAATCCATGCTGTACAGAACCGTTTCTTCGTATATTGAATTTGACGGTTGTCTCGACTTCATGCCTCAGGCGGAGGGATGATTCAGTACATCGATCCCACGCTCAATCCTTCAAGGAGGTTATCGGTACAACGAAAACCCCGTCCTCGCGACGGTACGCCGAATTGCTCATGCCGGATATCACACAGAGGAACGCAGGCTCATTCCTCAGGCCTTTGTTCCTCCATGAGTCTAAAATCTTCAAAAGATTATCAGCTGCATCGTCTATTTCGTCTGTACCCAGTTTGATCTCGAACGCTCCCCACGAACCGTCGGACAGTTCCATGATCGCATCTATTTCACGATTGTTATGGTCCCTGTAATGGTACAGTCTGCCTCTGTGAGCCTTTGCATAGATCGCAAGGTCACGTTCACACAGGGCTTCGAAATAGTAACCGAACATATGGAGGTTGGATTTGAGGTTCTGGGCGGTCAGACCGAGTACTGCAAGGCTCAACGACGGATCGGTGAGGTGACGTTTCGGAAGTTTACCCACTCTCAATGAGGACTTCAGGTCGGGTTCGTATGCAAATTGGTTCTCGATCACGAACAATCTGTCGAGTACATCCAGATACTCCTTCACCGTGTTGACGGACAGTTGCATTGTATTATTGTACTCGCTGCTTCCATCGTTTTTTTCTTCGAGGGAGTCGGATACGATTGAAGCGGTTTTTGCCAGAGTGGATTCGTTCCTTGCCAATGATCTAAGGACACGGGTCATTTTCGCTTTGTTTCTCGTTTTTCCATCTAGACTGACCGCATCATCGATAAGACGTTCGACATATCCTTTGACAGCGATCTCTGCGGCTTGTGTCGTATGATTGATCAAGGCAGGCCAACCTCCACGTACCGTAAGGTGGATAAGTCTGTCAAGACTGACTTCACCTGTTATCTTCGCCTGCATTTTGTTTTGGAACAGGTCCATGATTGAAACGGCTCCGTCCGAATCTCCACTTTCATACAAGGACATCGTACGTATCCTCAATACCCCTATCCTAGCGGCACCTGTGTGGTATATCCCTTTCGTATGGGGCGTGGATGAACCTGTGAGGATATACCTCCCCATTTCTTGGTTTTCATCGACTTTGAATTTGGTTGTATCCCATATTTCCGGAACATCCTGCCATTCGTCTATCAGATGGGGTGCAGCTCCTTCGAAAGCCAATATAGGGTCGATACGGGCCATTTTTCTATTGTTGAACATTCCTTTAGGGTCCGCTACCATAAATGCACTTTCAGATGCATTGAGAGAAAACCAGGTTTTACCACAACCTTTAGGTCCTTCTACACACACGGCTCCAAATGCCTCTAAATATAATTTTAATTCATCATCAGGAATACGATTCATATACCCTTTTTTGGTTAGTTTCACATGACTCTATCTGTATTTATAGTATATAAATAGATTGATATTTTTTCAGGATTATATTTGATATTTTTTCATATGAATTGTTGATATAGTTTCTTTGAAATAATTGATGTTTTTTCATAGGAACTGTTGATATATTTTCATTGAAATATTTCAGACTCTGCCCCAATAGGAAAGTTTGAAGTTGCGGAAGGATCGATCTGTAGAATGAAATTGTGCAAACCACCTCGTCCGGTTTTTATATCTCCGTCATTATCGAGTTGTTGTACCGAAGAGTAGCTGACTTGGTACAGATCCGTAACCATTGTCGAGGAACCATCATGAAGAAAGTCAAGATCACCGTGAAGAAGATATGCTGCCATCAGGACCTCATCGATCTTTACGAGAATCCGATACAGCATGCATGCGACATGCGCCTGGAACAGGAGTTCGTGTCCGTCGACGGACAGAGGCCCGAAGGGATGTGCTACGAGGCCTGGACCTCGATGGAGAAGTTCGTCCTTTCTCTGGCCACCGGGGGTTCGGACTTCTTCGACGGATGGATGAAGAACCCCTGTTCCGCCATGATCTCCTGCAACGACGGTTTCAGACCGGTCTCGTTCTATCTGGAGACCTTGGACTGAGGACGTAGAATCTTTTCTTAAGGAGGAACGGTCCTCCTCCGTCTCATTTCTTCAGACCCAACCAGAAGGCCGTTGTGAACTCGTCTTCGTAGGCGGTCGTCCCGTAGGTGCACATCTCCCACCTGTAGACGGTGTAGCCTATGGCGAAGGAAACGAAGAATATCGGGACACCGAACCCTACTGAGGCGTCCACGTCCTCGGCACCCAGGAACGTCAGGAACCCGAAAAGCATGTAGGCCAGCGGCAGGTACTTCGGTCTCCCTATTGCGGTGAACAGGGCGATGAACGCAAGTACATGGACGAGGAACCCTCCGTCGTCCATCTCGTAGATGCCGTACAACGTGTCCATTACCTTCGCCCCGTTGTACAAAGTCCATTCGTATTCCTGCACATAGGCCGCATGCATCGCCATGGCGAAAGTTGCCAAAGTGAGCACGATGGTCGCGACCTTGAAGACCAACGCCTTCCCTTCGTCTATGGCCGCATAGTCTATCTCGGGCCTGTTCGCATCGGGAACCGTTTCCGACGGGACGTTCTCGGTGTTCCATGCGTACTCCGTTTTGGGCGTATGGGGTTGCATCTGTGTCGATGTATAGCTCTTCCGACCCGCTTCGGAACAGGGGACCAGGAGCTTCCTTCCGCATTGGGGACAGAAGAGGCTGTTATCGTATCCGACCTCCACCTCTTCCTTGCAAAGCGGACAGTACATTCTCTGCATATCCCCGGGAGATGCATCCGTTCTAAAAAAGGGAAACCGTCGTGCGGATGAAGGATGACGCTATGGACGGACGCCCCTGTCAGCGTTTCAACGCCCTCACGATGAGATAGCTGGGACGGTTGACCTGCTTCTTCATCCGGGGCACCTTCTTCATCAGCCTTTTCGAGGGCATGGGCTCCATCACCTTGTCGATGACGAACCCCGCCTCTATCAGGGAGTTCATCACGGTCATGAACTTGTGGTGGTACTTGGTGATGGGGGCACCTATCCATTCGCCCTGACGGATGCCTTCCTCGCAATAATGTTTCAGCATGTACCCGTCGGTCAGATTGTTGGTGCGTCCCTCGTCGTTGTTGGCGGTGGCGATGGGGTGCTCCATGGAGAACAGGAAGACGGACCCGGGATCGAGCACCTGTGCGATGTTGGTGAAAAGCGATGTCAGGTCCTCTATGTAGTGTATCGTGAGGGAGCTGCAGACGATGTCGTGCCTCCCCAGGTCGATGATGGCGGGGTCGGATATATCGCAGCGTACGTAGTTGATACGGGGGTCGTTGTTCACCTTGCGGGCGTGTTCGAGCATTTTTTCGGATATGTCGACGCCGGTGACGCTCCTCGCACCCTGTTCGACGTAATACTTCGCATGGGGGCCGAATCCGCATCCGAGGTCCAGGACGCTCTTGTCCGTAAGGTCGGGCAGAAGGGCGGTGAACGCGGGGAACTCGAGCAGATCGTTGAAATTGTCAGGTTTCGACCTGAGTCTGAGATAGTTCTCGAAAAACTGTCCTTCGTATTGGGACTCGTTCCCTCCGTCCATGGTCGCCCATGTGCCATGTCCGATATAACCGTTGACCTTGTTGCCGTGAAGATGCATCGGAAGACGGTATGGATATGTCCGTCATGTCCTCCACCTGCATCGTCAGGAACGCGATGTACGATGTCCTATAGAAAGGACATGCAGGACCGTGCCGCATACCGCACCCGTTACCACAGATGACACCATTCCCGTGACGAGTTCTGTTCCGAGGGCCGCCATGCATACCGTCCCCGCGATGTTAAACCCGATCAATGCGCCTACTGCGAACACTTCCGACAGCCTGTACCGTTCCAGCATCCCTGTAAGAGCTGTGGAAACCGATGCGATGATGTCCGTACCCTCCAGGACGTACAGGGCCACGGAAGGTACAGCTCCGATCACGGTGGCGACCATCGCCGAGGATGCGATGTCCATCGTCGTCGTACGGTACAGCATGGCCCCCGTGATGTTCATGACGAACGTGAAGACGAGGAGCGGCAATGTGACCTTACCTTTTCCCATATGCCGTGACCACGGCAAGGTCCGTATAATACAGTTGTCCAGAACCTACGGCTCCCCCTGTATCTGAAAGTGCATCGATGTCCGTTCCGGACAACCCTACTTGCCGTTCTCTTCGATAAGACGATGTCGGATGTCTTTTAAACGAAGGCCACGATTAGACCATGGAAACGTCGGCGACGTACCGACGCCCCTTCGGAGAATGTGGAAATGGATGAGTTCGGATTGAGGACGATGTTGGGGAACGGCCCCTACGAGGCAGGCTATAGACTGTACAGCGAACAAAAGGTCAGACACCTATCGGCACCTTTGGACAGTTTAAGCCTGTTCGACGTGGATTCCCACGTGGTCCTTGTGAGGGAATACGATGGCGACAGACCGGCCCTGTACGACTGCGACTGTTCCGAAGGGAGGTGCGACCACATCGCCGCCGTCATCATCTCCACCAATCTTTCACAGGGATGCAAGAGCGTCGACGATCCTGCGGACATCGAACGCATAGAGGACCTGATAGACACACTGTACGACGATATCACCAGTGACAGCAGGTACGACGAGAATGAGGATTACGACGGTTGGGGGTATTCCAGAAGATACAGACGCGACGATGAGAGCAACAGCTACGAAGCGGAATACGACTATACCTCCGATATCCTGTGTGAGATCAAAGAGAGCATCCATGAACCTGAGAACATGGCACGGCTCCTGGTCGAACTTTTCGATGCGATAGACGCGTTCGAATGCAGCTTCGATGGTTTCGAGTCCGCTACCGATGAGTACCAGGACATGATCCTTACGGCGTTCTCACATGTTTCAGGTAAGACACTCGCCGGGATACTCGCCGAATCTACTTACAAATGTGACAGGTATCTGGAAAAACTCCTGCCTGCGACGCTCGAACGTGCCTACCCCTTTCTCGAGAAGATGTCGGTGAAGGGGAGGTTCGCAAAGGAACTATATTTCAAACACGGCAACTACGATGCGTATCTGAACTCGTCCTGGGGGGTCGAACCTCTCATCACGGTGTTGAAAAAGGTACTGGAGTTCGGAGACGTGGAGCTGGGTAGACGTATTTTCGAAGACCATTACGAATCCGACGGCCCCTATCGCGAATTCGAGAAGGAAAAGCTTCTGCCTTATCTCAAGAAGTTGGGTATGGACGGTATCAGCCAGGATTACAGCTACGATCTGTTTCTGAAGAACCCATGTGAGGAATACTATTCCAAAGCACTCGGTAAGGGGGATGTACATACTGAAAAGGAACTCCTCGACCATGCACGTGGAATGTATCTGTCCAATCCCGTCCCGGATTACGATGTCCTTTCGTTTATCCTCGGTCATGACCCCGTGTTCGTGAAGGATTCGTTATCCAAGACCGGATTCGTTTCTACGACCAGATACGGCAGATACCGTGACCTCAGTGCGGCGAAGAGGTTGTTCGAACACCTTGTCGACAAGGGATTCTACGAGGAGGCGGCGGTCATCGGGAGAGGTATCGTAGACGCCCGTATACATGACAAGGATAACAAGAACTACGGTGACGGGGTGGCCGTTCTAAAGGCCATGGGCAAGGACAAGGGGTTCGAGTCTATCGGACGTCCGCATTCACGTTATCTCGCCGGACTCAAAGCGGACCATCCCCGTATGCGTAAGTTCTGGGGGTTATACGACGGCACATGGCATGATTGAACCCTGTGGATTGCGAGGAGAACGTATGGCAGACGAGATGGTGATAAAGACCGACGACAGGAACGTATGGCGTGCCTGGCTTGAACGGAACTTCGAGACCGCCGACGAGGTGTGGTTCGAGATCCCCCTGAAGGAATCGGGGGAGACGGGGCTGTCCTACAACGACGCCGTGGAGGAGGCCCTCTGTTTCGGATGGATCGACAGCACGATAAAACATTCCGACGGACTGCATAGGATACAGAGGTTCACCCCGCGCAGGAAAGGGAGCCCGTACTCGCGCCCTAACATCGAGAGGCTGATATGGCTCGATGAAAGGGGGATGATCCACCCCAAGGTCAGACCGGACGTGGTCGGACTGATCGAGACCCCCTATGTTTTCCCCGAGGATATCCTCGATATGCTTCGCAGCGACGAGACCGTTTGGAACAACTATCTCGGGTTCTCCGAATCCTACAGGAGGATACGCGTCGCCTACATAGACGCCGCCCGCGACCGTCCCGATGAGTTCAGGAAGAGGCTTGACAACTTCGTCGCCAGGACCAGGAAGAACCAGATCATCAGAGGATACGGCGGGATCGAGAAATACTACTCCTGAAAGAGTTAAATACACAAGTTCCAAGGGACTGATATGGACGGAAAAGCACGGAACTACATTTTGGCCGCGATGATACCCCTGTTGCTGGGGACCGTTGCAATAGTCGTATCGGGAACGGACGTCCTTGACTTGTCGGTCACCGTCATCACCCTCAGCGTATGCATCCCCCTTACCGTCATGGGACTCTACATGTACCTCGAAGGCAGGGGTTCGGGGTTCATCAACGGTGTGGACTGGAGCCGTTATTCCGATACCGAGAGGATGGACCTCTCCTCGTACATGGGGAAATACATCGTCGCAGGTTCCGTCCTGATGTCCGTTTCCCTCAGCGTGATCATCGGACATATGTTCCTGGGATTGGTGCTGATCGTCGTATCCGTACTGCTTATGGTCGCACCGATCGCGAAGATCGGGGAAAAGGTCAGACCCAGAACAGTCCATGACAGTGGACGGAAGATCCTGTTTTACGTCCTATCCGTAGGGCTGATATTGTTGGCGACCTTGGGGCTGGGCCTGGAAGATGGGGGCCACATAGGTGCGGAGATCACTTTGGATGAGGATTCCTTCTCCGTGTCCGCCCCGTTCTTCGATGAGACCTTCGTCTATTCGGAGGTACAGGGGCTCGCCTCCGAACCTGGTTTCAAAAAAGGGTCGCGTATAATGGGCCTGGAGGTCCCGTCGTTCGAGAGCGGGACGTTCAGGAACTCCGTCTTCGGAAAGTACACCCTAGCGGCGTATACCGACGTCGGACCTTGTATCTGCTTCCTGTACCATGGACACCACTATGCGTTCAATCAGTCCACCGAGGAGACCACCTACGCGATGTATCTCGAACTTGTGGAAAGAACGGAATCTTGAAAAATCCGAACGAACAGTCGATACGCATGTCCATCTGGAATCGAAGTATTACATACGTTTTTTAATTTCGTGTTACTATACAGGACCAATGGCAGAAACCTACATAGAAGACTTCAGAAGGCTTTGGGACGACAGGGCGGAATCGTACAGCCGTTCCGTCCAGGAACAGATCGAGAACGGAAGCTATAGGGGGTTCCTCGACGAGGTGTTGAAGGATCTTCCAGCCGACAAGACATTGGACGTCCTCGACATCGGCAGCGGACCAGGGTTCTTCTCCGTTGTGCTCGGAAAGCTTGGGCACAGGGTGCTCGGTATCGATTACAACACCGAGATGCGCAAGGAGGCGGAGAACAACTGTGCCACATACGGCGTACCTGCCGACTTCCATACCATGGACGCACAGAACCTCGACCTGGAGGAACGTTCCTTCGACCTCATAGTCTCCCGTGACGTCCTGTGGAACCTAGACGATCCAGCCAAGGCGTACGACGAGATGTTCCGTGTCCTCCGTCCCGGAGGGAAGATCGTGGTCTTCGACGGCAACTACTATCTCTACGCCCACGACGACGCCTACGCGGACAGGGATGTTGAGAAGCATATCGAGATGTACCACAAAGATGAACCTGACTGCAGGGAACGTCTGCTCCGTGTGGCCGATATGGCGGTGAGACTTCCAGCAAGCAGGGAGAGAAGGCCGCAATGGGACCTTTCGTACCTCATCGGTCTCGGTGCATCCAAGGTGTCGGCCGTATCATACCCCGAAGAGGAGGTCGTGGTGGAGGAAAACGGGAAGAAGGTGCATCTGCCCTTCACGTTCGCCGTATCCTGTTTCAAAAGACCCTGATCCCAGTGCCGTGATAGAAAACCCCTTTCCTGGAAAAGATGTCGGGAAAGGGGTCGGCCACGTTATCCGTAGCCGTAAAGACGTTTTCAGAAGTCCTTCTTCTCGATGAACCTGAGGTTGACGATGTAGATCGCCACATCGATGACGACCAGGGTCGCATCCAACACGAGCATCATCGTCATCGCGGTCATGTCGATACCGACGACGGACAGGCCTGCGCTCAGTCCGGCGATGATACCGATGACGACCGCGAACACCAGTCCGAGGTATCTTCCACCGAAACGCTGACCGACATACATCGAGATGCCGATGGTCATGAACCCGCACAGCACTCCCATCACGGCGAACGAGGCCGCTAAGTTGAGATCAGTCTCCCAGGGTTCGATCAGCTGGTTTACCAGTATCGAGATCACTCCCGCCACGAGTCCGAGGAGGAGGGTGATGGCCCCCAGCACGTACTTCTGTCTGATGTGCTCGGACCTCTTCACACCGATGGAGGTCGCATATGTAAGCCATCCGCACTCGTCGTTGTACGCCTGTGCGGTACCTACGAGCGACGAACAGATCATGATCGGTACCATTACCATACCGTCCTCCAGGTTCCTGAACGCCAATGTCAGCAGTACGCCGACCGCGGCCATCGGGACGATGGTCTTCCTGATGCACAGAAGGTCCATCCTCAACAGTCCGTTCATTCCTTCTCACCCCTCGCGATGTAGACGAGTATGTCCTCCAGCGATGCATCGTCTACCACTGCCTCGGGGTAGGCCTCCCTCACGCCGTACTTGTCGATGATGAGCGACGACGAACCGAACTCGGTCCTCCTGGTGGCCACAATCTGTTCCTTGAACGGAAGGTCGGAACCCCTCGCGATACCGTAGTCGTCGAGTATCCCGTCCTTGTCTCCTTCGATGACGACCTTTCCGTCGGAAAGAAAGTATATGCGGTCCGCCACGTGCTCTA
>JAKSHW010000069.1 GCA_024399195.1 archaeon
GCAGTTGATCGTGACTGAAAACGATGAACCCTCGGACCCATGGTCCCTGTTCATGGATAAATTAAATACAGTCCAATACGGTTACCTGAAAGCGATCATCGAAAAGACCGAAAGATCATATCTAAAAAAACATGGTATTTCCTCTAAGAAAACAGAAGACGAGATCAACGGTATCGCCCTATCTTCGGTCGGAGACACGGTTCTGGAAAACGGAACCATCGTGGAAGAATACTTCCAAACAATAATGGAGAGAACTGCAGATGGCAACAGTCCCTAAGAAAACCCTGAACACGCTCATGAACGCCCTTTCCAACGGAGTCGTACCCCGCAGAGGGCTTGAATATATCGCGGTCGGAAGGAAGAAGGAAACCCAGACCTTTGTCAACGACCTGGAGTTCACCGCGGAAGGGGGAGGTGCGTTCAGATTCATCTCCGGACGTTTTGGAAACGGTAAGAGTTTCATGACACAGATGATCAGAAACTACGCCATGGACAAGGGGTTCGTCGTCATGGATGCGGACCTTGCCATCGACAGAAGGCTAACCGGTTCCAAAAAGGAAGGACTGAACACCTACCGTGAACTCATCAAAAACACCGCATACAGGACCAGGCCCGAGGGCGGTGCCATGGAACCCATCCTGCAGATGTGGATCGAGGACACCATCCAGGCCGTTTCCGAGAAAAAGAACATCGACAGGGACGATGTGGAGGACAGGGATATCGAGAACGAGGTACGTGAAGCCACAAGGGAAATGGCCTTCATGCAGTACTACCAGGATTTCATCAAAGCGGTCATCGCCTATTTCAAGGACTACCGCAACGATGTGGAGGATTCCGCTGCGCTCAGATGGTTGAAAGGTGAGCTCGAGACCAAGAACTCCGTCAGAAAAGACGTAGGAATCAACCTGATGATCGATGACAACAACTGGTACGACATCATCAAACTGTGGACCCATCTCCTTGTAGGCCTCGGATACAAAGGACTTGTGGTCTTCCTCGATGAAGCGGTCGTACTGTACAAGCTCCAGAACAAGATGTCCCGTTCCAACAACTACGAACGTATACTCACCATGTTCAACGACATCATCCAGGGAAAATCGTCCTACCTGTCCATGTATGTCTGCGGAACCCCCGAGTTCATAGAGGACCCCAACAGGGGACTTTACAGCTATGAGGCCCTGAGGTCCAGGCTCACCAAAGGAAAGTTCGAGAACGGATACGACAACTACCTCGGTCCCGTCATAAACCTCAGACCCCTCACAAACGAGGAGATATTCGTCCTTCTGAAGACCCTGAGGTCGCTGCACGAGCAGAAATACTCATACGAGACCGGAATCTCGGACAAAATGTTGGAGAACTACCTGAAGGCAGTACTTGCCAACAGCATATCGTCCGAGATGATCACTCCCAGGGAGATTACAAGGGACCTGATCAGTCTTCTTGACACGCTCCATCAGAACCCCAATGCGAAATTCGAGAACATGATATCCGGAAGGGCCCTCACTGCAGATTCGGATACCGACGGGGACATCATCGAGGACCTCGACCTATGATGTTCGAATCCCTTCCCTGGTACCTGAAGGAGTATGTATACTCCCACAGATGGACGTCCTTCCGCGATATCCAGCTGAAGGCCTACGAGACGTTCATGTGTACCAGGGACCATATCCTCGTCAGTGCGTCCACATCCGGAGGAAAGACGGAGGCCGCCGTATTCCCGATAATAACGGACCTCCATGACAATCCCGGAAAGGGGGTCACTGTCCTGTATATAGGACCTCTGAAGGCCCTTATCGATGATCAATTCTCCAGAATGGAAGGTCTTCTGAAAGATTCAGGGATAAAGGTGACCAGCTGGCATGGGGATGCTTCCCAGAGCAGGAAGAAAAGACTTATGAGGGACCCCGAAGGGATTCTCCAGATCACTCCCGAATCCCTTCAGAACCTGATCATAGACCACAGGGCGGAGGCGAAAGAGATGTTCTCAGGCCTCCGTTACGTCATCATCGACGAGGTGCATGCGTTCATAGGTACAGACAGGGGTTCCCAACTGTTATGCTGCCTTGAGACGATAGAAAGGAACTGCGGCGTCAAACCACGCAGGATCGGACTTTCCGCGACCATGTCCGACATGGAATATGCGGAAAAATGGATATCCGCCAATACCGGGATCTCCACCATATCGTTGAATGATAAAACCGATTGTGAAAGAAGGGTCAGCCTGGAATACTATTCTTATGAATCCATGGAAGTCGACCCAGACGATCGTAAAGTAAGTTTGTCAAATTATTATAGACATCTTTACAAAGAGACCGTGGATAGGAACTGTATCATCTTCACCAACAGCAGGAGCGGTGCGGAAAAGACATCCAGTTCGTTGAAGAAGATCTATGGAAGGTACAACCACGCCGACCGTGTATTCATCCACCATGGAAGTATCTCCAGGGAATACCGTCAATTGGCAGAAGAGGCCCTCAAAAGCGATGAACCGAGCACAGTGGTGGCGACCGTCACATTGGAGCTTGGAATAGACGTCGGGAACCTGGACAGGATCGTCCAGATAAACGCACCGTTCACCTGTTCGGGACTCGTCCAGAGAATGGGTCGTTCCGGAAGAAGGGGAAACGCACAGGACCTACTGTTCATATGCAACGAGGACATGGACGAACCCTGGAACAGGTTCGAACGTATATCCATGGAACTCGTGAAATCCATTGCCATGACGGAACTCATGCAGGAAGGATGGATAGAACCCTGTAAAAGGATACACCGCCCATTCAACCTGCTGTACCACCAGACGATGGAATATCTGAAGAACACCGCAGGTGCGAGATTCTCCGACCTGGTAAGGGACGTACTTTCGATGTATCCGTTCTCGAACATAGGAAAAGAGGATTACAAGACCCTCCTGAAACACTTGATAAAGAAGGAGTTCCTGACCAAAATGGACGATGGAACGATCCTGATCAGTGTAAAATCCGAAAAAACGGTACTGAGCTGGGGATTCTGCTCGGTGTTCGAACAGTCCGACGAGATAGACGTACGTTACAAAGGAAAAGTAATAGGATCTATCCAAGCCAAATCGGTCACAGGGGAGATGATCCTCCTCGCCGGACGTCCCTGGACCATCGTCGCGATAGAAGACGGATATGTGGACGTTGAACCGGGAGAGGGTACTGCAGACACATCCTGGAACTCCGGCGTCCCGGACACCGACACCACCGTGATGAGAAAGATGTTGGAGGTCCTCGTTTCCGATGAAAGGTATCCGTACATCAACGATGCCGCATGGAACAGACTTTGTGAATGCCGTGAATCCGCGAACATCATCGGTTTCACGGAAACGTTCGTCTCCATAGACGGAGGTTACAGAATCCATCCCTGGCTGGGCACCATTCACTTCGACACCCTGTCAAGAATGTTATTGAACATCCCCGAGATCGATAAAGTAAGGACCTGTGCACCGTATTTCATAGAGGTACAGACCGATCTGGAACCCGAAGACATAGTTTCCTGTATCGATTCTCAGAAAGAATACGGGGATTCATTGTATTTGATCATGGAAAACGACAAATTACGTAGAAAAAAGTACGATAATTACATCCCAGACGAACTTCTCGCAAAGGAATTCGCCGATGACAGACTCGATTCCGATTTTGAGTTCCAAACCTAAAAATAATGTGAGTAACCCATAGTTTTAATCAATTAAAATAGAATGATTCATTTATTTTAAATACTAAACTGAGTATGAAAGTTCAATGATAATATCTTTCGCTGTAACAAACTACGGACCTTTCAAAGAGTCGGCGGAACTGTCTATGAAGGGTTCTATTTATGACGAACACCCCGAGAATGTTATAAAAACCACCGCCAACGAAGACGGCCTCCTTACCAGTGCAATGATCTACGGCCCCAACGCCTCCGGAAAATCCAGTTTCATCAACGCCCTCAAGACCCTTCAGGACATTGTGAAGAACCACAAACTTCCGTCGGCATGCTACAACCCCCATGTGACCGAGATCGGAAAGCCCACGTCCATGGAAATAAAGATGTATATCAACGAGGTCCTCTACCATTATTTCATCTCATACAACGCAGAGAAGATCGTGGAGGAATACCTGTACCACTCCCCCTGCGGACGCCGTGGACTTATCTTCTACCGCAAATCCAACGGAGAATATGAGTTCGGAAGGACCGTCATGAAAGGACAGAAGTCCATCTCCTACAGGACCCTCGAGGACATGTCCTACCTCTATGCGGCAGGAATCGGAAAGAACGAGTTCTGCTACACCGTACGTAACGAGATCGTCAACAACATGTTCTTCATCAACGGAGTCTCCTCTGACGTATCCGATGCATTGGAGATCCTCAATGACGAGGGAATAAAATCCAGGACCATCAAATCCCTCAAGGACCTCGGACTTGGAATCGTGGACCTCGAGATCGGAATCAAGGGCGGAGAGCTCAACCTTGACAACGGTTTCAGCGATATCGAAGAGAAACGTGAGATCAAGTTCGGACGCGAATACAACGATTCCGTGAAGTACTTCCCCGTGAAGTACATCTCCGCAGGAACCCTCGTGTGCCTGAACATCCTCTGCAACTCCTTCAAGGCCATGGACAACGGAGGACTCGTGATCATAGACAACTTCAGCTCCCTCCTTCACCCCGAGGTTGCAAAATACATCATCTCCCTGTTCAACACCAAGAACAACGTCAACAACGCACAGATGATCGCCAACTCCAACGACCAGATCATCATGGACACCGAAGAAGTGTTCAGAAGGGACCAGATCTTCTTCATCGACAATAACAATCCCGATGTCGGATCCAAGTTCTACGCACTCTCCGGATTCAACGGCGTGAAGAAATACTACGAGATCCGCAAAGGATATGCCACCGACAGATACGGTGCACTCCCCAGGATCAACAAACTCTGAAACTCCAAAAACGGGTTGGGGGACTTCTCCCAATCCTAACTTTTTTCAAGTTATTATATCCCTGTTAGAGTTAGTAATATAATTCTACGAACTGCTATTTTATACGGAAATGAAATCAAACAATGTATGCTTGTGAATTTCAAGGTAAAGAACTTCGGTCCGTACCGTGATGAAGCATCATTATCGATGACGGCGACAAAGTATACAGAACATGAAGAGAACAAGATGACCTGTCCCTCTGTGGAGGACGGTCTTCTGAGGTCTGCATTGATATACGGCCCCAATGCGTCCGGTAAATCCAATCTTTTCACGGCCATGTCCACATTGCAGAACATTCTGAAGGACTCGTCCGTAAACGGCCATTACAAGCCGTTCATGTTCAACAAACGTTCCTCCTACGAACCTACGGTGTTCAGCATCGACCTTATCCTGGACAACGTACCGTACAGGTACACGTTGGAGTATGAGGACGGGTGTGTCCTATCGGAAAGCCTGTACTATTCACCCAACGGAAGGATAGGACTTGTATTCACCAGGGGCGACGAAGGATACAGCTTTGGACGTACCGTCATAAAGGGTCAGAAAACCATATCGGAGGTCACGGAAAACCATTCACCGTACCTTTCTGTGGCTAACATGTTCAAGAACAAGATCTGTATGTCGGTCTACGAAGGGATAATGAACGGTATAACCGTCATTGACGAGGTCCGTGACATAAAGACGACCGTTGAAACCATAGCGCATGACGATGAACTCAAGGAAGACATAATGAAATCGTTGAAGATCCTGGACATCGACATCTGCAGCATAGAATGTGTCGAGAAGGAAAACAATACCTATGACATGTGTTTCGGACATACCGTCGAAGGCGTGGTGTTCAATGTACCGATACGTCTCGAATCGGAAGGGATCAGAGGATTGGTATGTATCCTCTGTCCGATAATCTCCGCGTTGAAGAAAGGAAGCGTCGTCATGTTGGACGGTCTGGGTTCCGAACTACGTCCGGAGGTGTCCCAATGGGTCCTCAGACAGTTCTCGGCCGAAAACAACCCCAACAGGGCACAGATGATAGCCATATCCCATGACATCACCCTGATGGACCTTAAGGGGCTGATAAGAAGGGACCAGATATACTTCGTACAGAAGGATCCCGTTACAGGCACATCCTTCCTTTACGGACTGTCCTCTATAAACGGAGTAAAGAAGGCAGGCAACCTTGCACGCCGTTATCTCGATGGAAACTACATGGCGGTACCGGTCATCAGCACTGAAAGTATAATGTAAGCGTCGGAAAAGGCCCGACCGCCACAGATCGAAACGATGGATGAGGGGTTGTCCCCTCTCCATCTTCATTTTTATTTACGTTCCTCGATGGGAATGTATTCCCTGTCCTTGGCATTGCTGACGTATGCGGGACGGATGATCTTACCTGAACTGATGATCTCCTCGATCCTGTGTGCGGACCATCCTGCGGAACGTGCGATCGCAAAGAGGGGAGTGTAGAGCTCCTCAGGGATGCCGAGCATCTTGTAGAGCAGACCGCTGTAGTAATCGACGTTGATACAGACATCCACCCTGCCTTTCCTCTTCTGGGCGATGATCTTGGGTGCGATCTTCTCGATGGTCTCGTAGAGGCGGAACTCCTTACCCCATCCTTTCTCATCGGAAAGGTCCCTGACATAGGATTTCAGAAGTTTTGCCCTGGGATCGGAGATGGAATAGACGGCATGGCCCATACCGTAGATGAGACCCTGTTTGTCGAACGCCTCCTTGTTGACGATCTTCGTAAGGTAGGCGGTGAGCTCTTCCTCGCTTTTGAGATTGTGGACGTTCTTCTTGATGTCCTCCATCATCTGGATGACCTTGATGTTGGCACCACCATGCTTGGGGCCCTTAAGGGAGAGAAGTGCGGCGGTGATGACCGAATAGGTATCGGAACCGGCAGAAGTGATGACCCTGGTGGTGAACGCGGAGTTGTTTCCTCCTCCGTGCTCCATGTGAATAGTAAGTGCGGTATCGAGGGCGTTGGCCTCCAAGGCGGTGAACTTTCCATCGGGCCTGAGCATATGGAGGATGTTCTCGGCTATGGAAAGTTTGGGATTGGGGCGGTGGAGGATGAGGCTCTGGTTCTTATCATAGTGGTTGTGGGCGTGATAACCGTACACTCCGATCATGGGAAGCTTCGCAATAATAGAGATGGACTGTTTCAGGATGTGCTCTATGGAAACATCGAACATCTTGTGGTCGTATGCCTCGAGTTCGAGCACACCGCGTGCCATTGTGTTCATGATGTCCCCGCAGTTCTCCCTGAAAAGGACGTTCTTAGGAAACTCGGAAGGAAGCTTCATATTATCTACAAGGACCTTATGGAACTCATCGATCTGGGCCTGGGTGGGAAGCTCTCCGAAGAGCATCAGATAGATGCACTCCTCGAACATGTATTTCGCTTCACCGTGTTTGCCTACAAGATCGAAGATGCTGTAACCACGGTATGCGAGACGTCCCTCGATAGGTACCCTGACACCGTTGACGGTAGCGAATCCATCTACCTTGGAAATGTTGGTGATACCGGTGATGACACCCTTTCCGTCACTGTCACGGAGACCCTTCTTGACGTCGAACTTGGCGTAAAGATCAAGAGGGATCTCGGAATGAGCCTCACAGATCTTCGCTTTCTCCTTGTAATACTCTTCGTGTTGCATGGTTGTAGCCTCCTTCACCAAACCGTACCGTCGACCGATACTTAAATCTCTTCGATACAAGTGTTGGATCGTTAAATAAATTATTATACAAATGTCTAAAAAAGCAAATTCATTGCAAATAATTGTCTAATGAACTTATAATTCATTAGACATTTGTATATGTACCGGGGCTGAAGCCCCGGATTAGGGTCAGTCGAGTCCGTGGAACTCCTGCATGCTCTTGACACCGATGTTTCCCTTACGGGCGACCTCGATGGCTCCCACAGACACCTTTGCACCGTTGATGGTGGTGATGAAGGGGATCTCAAGCTCTACAGCGAGCCTTCTCATCCTGTGACCGTCCCTTACAGCACCGGAGTGCAGTGAAGGGGTGTTTATGACCAGGTTGATGTCACCGTCTCTCATGAGGCTGGTGGCATTGGGTTTGAGGTTCTCGTCATTCTTGAAGACGGCGGTGTTCTCGACACCGTTCTCCCTGAGGTAAGTGGAGGTTCCCTTGGTCGCATAAATCCTGAATCCCATGTCGGAAAGGGACTTTGCGATCTTAAGGGCCTCAGGCTTGTCATGGTCGTTGACAGTGATGTACACTCCACCTTCGAGGGGGAGGTTGTTTCCTGCGGCCATGAACGCCTTGTAGCATGCGGTGTAGAAGTCCTCGTCGATACCCATGACCTCTCCGGTGGATTTCATCTCGGGAGTGAGGATGGAATCGACTCCGGGGAGCTTCAGGAAGGGGAACACGCTGCCTTTGACGGCATAGTGATCGATGGGTCTGTAACCGCTGAGTCCGAGGTCCTTGAGCTTCTTTCCGAGCATGACCTTGACACCGACCTTTGCAAGGGGTATTCCGGTAGCCTTGGAAATGAAGGGGACGGTCCTGGAAGCCCTGGGGTTGGCCTCGATCATCCAGATCTCTCCGTCCTTGTATGCGAGCTGGAGGTTCATCAGACCTTTGATCTTGAGGGCGAGGGCGACACGGGTGGTGATGTCCACGATCTCGTCGATGGAACTCTGGGGAATAGTGAAGGGAGGAAGCACCATGGTGGCGTCTCCGGAGTGGCATCCCGCATACTCGATGTGTTCCATGATACCACCGATGTAGACGGTCTCTCCGTCGCAGACGGAATCGACATCGATCTCGATGGCCTCTGCGAGGTACTTGTCGATGAGGACAGGGTGGTTGCGGGACACCTTCACAGCGGTCTCCATATAGGTCTTGAGCTCATCGTCGGAGTAGACGATCTCCATCGCCCTTCCGCCGAGAACGTAGGAAGGCCTTACGAGGACGGGGTAGCCGATGTCGTTGGCGATGGTGTGTGCCTCTTCGAAGGAGTAGGCGGTACCGGACTTGGGCTGCCTGATGTTGAGCTCCTTCATGAGGTCGGTGAACCTTCTCCTGTCCTCTGCGACGTCCATCTGGTCGGGAGTGGTACCGAGGACCACGGTCTTGGTACCCTTGAGTCCTTTCTCGACATCGATGGCGAGGTTGACGGAGGTCTGTCCACCGTACTGGCAGATGACACCGTCGGCCTTCTCCTCTTTGATGATGTTGAGGACGTCCTCGAGCTCGAGAGGCTCGAAGTAGAGCCTGTCGGAGATGTCATAATCGGTGGAGACGGTCTCGGGGTTGTTGTTGATCATGATGGCTTCGCAACCCTCTTCCTGAAGGGCCATGACTCCGTGGACACAGCAGTAGTCGAACTCGATACCCTGTCCGATCCTGATGGGTCCTCCTCCGATGATGACGACACGTTTCTTCTCGTCGTTTACGACCACTTCGGATGACCTTCCGTTGTAGGTAGAGTAGAAGTAGGGGGTCTCCGCGGCGAACTCTGCGGCACAGGTGTCGACCATCTTGTATCTGGGAAGGATCCCTGCCTTCTCCCTCTGCTCGCGTACGGCCCACTGGTCCTTGTTGACGAGTTTGGAGATGGTCTCATCGCCGAATCCGAGGTACTTAGCCTTCTTGAGGAGGTCGTTGGTTAGCTCCTCGGTCTTGAGTCTCTTCTCCATGTCGATGATGTTCTTAAGTTTCTTCACGAAGAACTCGTCCCATTTGGTCTCGTTAGCGATAGACTCGGTGGACCATCCGCGCCTGAGGGCCTCTCCGATAGCGAAGATGCGCCTGTCGGTGGCGTGTGCGAACTCCTCATGGATCTCGTCATCGGTCATGTCGATGGGGTCGAGACCGTCGACACCGATCTCAAGGGACCTGAGTCCTTTGAGAAGTGCCTCTTCGAAGGTCCTTCCGATGGACATCATCTCACCGGTGGACTTCATCTGAGTTCCGAGGTGTCTGTCGACGGTCCTGAACTTGTCGAAAGGCCACCTGGGGATCTTCACGACGATGTAGTCGATGGTAGGCTCGAAGGCCGCGTAGGTCTTACCGGTGATCTGGTTGGGGATCTCGTCGAGGGAATATCCGACGGCGATCTTGGTGGCGACCCTTGCGATGGGGTATCCGGTGGCCTTGGAAGCGAGCGCGGAGGACCTGGACACACGGGGGTTGACCTCGATGACGCGGTATTCGTGAGTCTCGGGGTTAAGGGCGAACTGTACGTTGCATCCTCCCTCGATTCCGAGTGCACGGATGATGTTGAGGGATGCGGTCCTGAACCTCTGGTGGTCCCTGTCGGAAAGGGTGAGGCAGGGGGCGCAGACGATGGACTCTCCGGTGTGGATACCCATCGCATCGAGGTTCTCCATGTTACAGACGATGATGCAGTTGTCCTTGGCGTCCCTCATGA
>JAKSHW010000007.1 GCA_024399195.1 archaeon
TCAGGAGGGATGCGGACACCCACAGGCCCAGGATCAACAAGGAGGATTCCAACCTGGACCGTACGCAGAAATCCAAAGGCGAATACTACTACAACGAAGAATGAACAACCAAACCGTTTGAAAAACCCCTTTCCCCTTTTTTCCCGGGGGAGGGGGATGAAAAATGTTTCTCAACTGGTGAAATAGTCTCTCGCATCGTATACGAGATAGGCCATGACACAACCGATGACTATGCTGAGGAAACTCGAGGCCGCAAAACCGGAAGCGACCAGCATCACAAGGGTCAACACCCTGTTCGTGTGCTTTTCGATGTTGACGGCGGCTATTATGGCAAGGACCGCCGCGGCGAAGTAGAACAGCGAGGAACCACCCGCCACCATCGTGAACATAGGCACATTGACCCCTATCCCCACGAAGAGCATGAACAGTCCACCGATCAACGACATGACCACCCACAGTCCCGTAAGGATCAGGACTATGTGCATTATCTCGGAACTGTCCTTGTAAAAGGTACGTGTATTGTATCCGGAACCGTATCCGTTGTTGTTATATGTGCCGGGTTCGGACTCCTGCGAATCCAGACGGGCACCGCATTTTGGGCAGAACGAATCGTCAAAACCGACGGTATTTCCGCATTTCGGACAATAGTTTGCCATGTTCGTATCTCCATTATATCGTCGACTCAGTGTCAACCGGTATAACCAATACGTGCGTTCTTAAAAAACATTCCCTGAAAGAAGATAATGGCCTTCCGTTCGTATGCAGGGAACCGGAAGGCCGAGTTCGGTTAAACCGTTTCAAGCACTGTACACAGGCCTGTTGAAATATGTGTCACTGATTATACTCTCGACGATCTTTCCCAGTTTCGGGTATCCAAGATCCGCAGTGAACGTCCCGGTGCGGGGATCGAACTGAACCCATCCCGAGCGGAACGTACGCTCCATGCAGTCCCCGTCCATGAAGAACGAGGAATTGTTGTAGGAGATACAGAACATCTCGTCACTGACCATCTCTATGTAGGGGGATACCTGGTCCTGCCAACGTACCGATACCGATTGTAATTCGTTTTCGGACACATGTCCTGGAAAAATACGATTGTTTAAAACATTTTTCAATATATTTCGGACTAGAGAACCAACTATACTAAAATTACATTCAATTATCCGAAAAACAGGAAACAACCTTGCGTATAGGCCTCCTAAAACGAATCTTCCTATCCAACTTCATCATCTGGTCCTTGCTCGACAACATTAAAATCCGCCAGCCGATTGGGTGTCCGATGTTCAGGAAAGACGACGGCAGGGCGATCGCGAAATGTCTGTTCTCCCATAGGAAGAACTGTCTTGTGAACAGCAAGGACCCCCAGGACATAGAGAAACTCTTCGACAAGGTCCTCTTGGAGAACCCCGGTATATTCGATGTCACCCGTTTCGAATATACGATCTATGGGGAGAAGACGGTGATCTCGCCTGATTACAAGATGTCGGGATGGGCCCATATGAAAATGCGCAGGAAGGTGTCCGCCGCCATTGAAAGCCTCGTTCTTCGCACCAGACGTGATACGGCATACGACACGTTGTTGGCCCTCCACGATGCCCTTCTCGGTGTGAAATACCGTAGCGACGAACATTCGCACACGATCGTCGGACCTCTTCTGTACGGATACGGGGTGTGTGAAGGTATCAGCAAAACGGTCCTGCAGATATGCAATTCCAACGACATAGAGTGCCGTATCGTCTGCGGCAGGTCGATGGACGGGATACCCCACTGTTGGAACCAGGTGATGGTCGGACACGAATGGTACAATATGGACATGACCTGGGACATCCAGAATTCGGACAAAGACATCGGATGCTACGACTATTTCCTGGTGGACGACACCGTCATCGAACGCGACCATGTCTACGAGAAGGACGACATCGTATGCACCGACGGGAGATACGACCGCTATAGATCCACAGGTATGGAATGTCCGACGGTTTCCGACATCGGAACGATAATAGGGGGCGACCGTAACGGGGACGAGTTCTCGTTCAGGACCGTCGCATATTCGGAGCTTTCCGATGTGGAGGAAGTCCTTCATTCAATTTATCCATCCAAATACATAAAAATTATATGGAATAGACAACAAAATACATTCCATGTGCGTCTCTTCGATAATAATAACTGAATAATTCTTCGGAGTACCTAAACTATTCCAATGGTATTTAATATGGGTTGGAGGATACACGCACATGGAAAGGATGGGAAAAGCGGACACACATGTCCATACGAATTATTCCGGTTACAATAAATTGGGACCGCTTCGTTTTCCCGAATCCGTTATAGACCCCTCCGTACAGGTGGACCTTGCCCGCAAAAACGGCATAGACGTCCTCTGCATCACCGACCACAACGAGGTCGCGGGAGGATTCGTCGCAGAGAAATACGCCAAGAAGTTCGATGACATAGAGATCGTGGTCGGCGACGAGGTCATGACCGACCAGGGCGAGATCATCGGCCTTTGGCTCACCGAGAAGGTCAAGAAGTTCCTTTCCCCCGAAGAGACCGTCGACATCATCCACGAACAGGGCGGTCTCGCCATCGCACCCCATCCGTTCAGTGTCCATGTGGACGGTATACAGGAGAAGATCTTCGAACTTCCTTTGGAAGGAATAGAGATCCTGAACGGCGGACATCCCGACAGATATTCCAACATGTTCGCCAAGAAGGTGAGCGAGATGTATCCCGGCAGATGGGCCACCACTTCCGGAAGCGATGCACACTCGGTCTACACCGCCGGTTTCAACTGGACCGAGTTCGAAGGCAGGACCGCCGAAGAGTTCAGAAAGGCCATCCTGAACAAGAAAACCGTCGCGGTGGGAGAACCCGCCCCCGTCCTCGGTCAGGTCCAATGGAGCATGGATGTCGTTGCAGGCGGTCAGAAGATGCTTAAGAAATCCCTCAGACACGAGCTCGAGGAGATCGAGGACAACTACCTTGTACAGAGGATCAACGAGATCCCCGATGTCCTGAAAGCCTTGGGTATCGTCGGCGGATACATGTACCGTTTCCCTCCTGTGAGCATGTTCGCCACACTTCTGAGCACGATGTACCTCAGGCACAAGGCATCGGTCGCCTTAAAGAACATCGATGAAAGGACCGAAAAGGTCAAAGCCCTCATCGAAGAGATGAAGAAGAATGGAATCTGACACCTACGGCATAGGTGTCGATGTCCCGAAGGATTTTCTTGAAATGCTCATGGACTGCATAGACGAGGTCATGGAACCTCTCTATCCCGGATACAGGCGTTCTTTCCGTTACTATCCTGTGACAGGGACCTGGCTTACATTGGAAGGTTCGAACCCGTTCATAGGATCTCCGGGAAAGATATCCGTCGAGGAGGAATATCACCTCGAGTTCGTTGTGAAAAAGGAAGACCTCGGGAAGGTCCTGAAGGTAATAGATGAAAAACACCCCTATGAGGAACCCGCCGTGGACGTGGTTCCCCAGATAGGGTGGAGGGAAGCCCTCAGTTCTTCTTTGAGAACGTGAACACGTTGTCGAACGTCCTCTGGAGACGGAAGGTCTTGATGCTCTGCTTCCTGTACTCCACATCCTCGTGGGATATCAGACCGTCCTTCTCATATTGGTCGAGAAGTGCATCCCCCGCATCGTAGTCGTAACGGATACCTACGATGACGTTAAGTTTGTAGTTCCTGCAGTAGATCGATTCGGGAAGGACCCCGTTTCCACGTGCAAGGAGCATGTCCATGACCTCCTTCTCCTTGAGCATGAGAAGACCGAGGTCGCAGAGCTGGACGCATGCATCGTATTTTTCAAGGTTGTAACATGCCACCAGAGTGGCTTCGTTGATATCGAACCTTTCGGAAAGGGTCGGTTTCACAAGGTCAGAGGATCCATAAGCTGCAACGATGAACTTGTAGTTCTCGTCCGCCAAGGCCTGTTTGAAAACGGAAGCGAGGAAAGAACCTCCTGAAGAGACATCGGATTTCTCCAGATACCTCTTTATGCGTACCTTGTTCTGATCGGTAAGTGTACCGTACCAATCGACGACGTTAGCAGAAACAATCTGGGAAGGGATCTCCGCAGTTCCGTTTGACATGGAACTGCGGATTGTTTGAAGATATTTCTATTTACTCGTTTTCCTGCATGTTGCGATAGTCGGGATCTCCCTTGATGGCGGAGTCGATCACGATTATCTTAGGCTCGACGTAATCGGACTTCCTGTCACCGCAGTCGGGCGAAGGACAGTTCTTACAGGGGTCCTTGTTGCAGGGTTCGACCATGACGGTCATATCCACGTCTCCGTCGAAATTCTTGAAGACTTCGGAACGGAAGGCCTGGATGATCTTGTCCGACTCGCCGACGGTCATACTGTCGGGAACGGTCATGTGGGCGTCGACGTGGATGGCCGCACCGTATTTGTTGACCCTGAGGTGGTGGACATCGATGACGTCGGAGGTTCTGATCCTGTTGAAACAATCGGTGACCTCGGAGATGATCTCCATGTCGGCCTTGTCCATGATACCTGCCATGGACTCCCTGAGGACGTTGATACCGGTGTATATGATGAACGCACCGAAGAGTCCAGCCATGACGGGGTCGATCCAATAGGCGTTGATACCAATGAACTCGAGACCCATGACGACGCCGAGACCAAGGATGATACCGACGGACGAATAGGTGTCGGTACAGAGGTGTTTACCGCTTGCGGCGAGGGCGATGGAATTGCTTGCCCTACCCATTCTGATGGCGGTGTATCCCATGGCGAAGTTGACCACGGCTGCAATGATGACGATGATAAGACCGATGTCGAGGTCGCGGAGCCTGAAGTCTCCCTCGATGAACCTCACTGCGGTCTCGAGAAGGATAAGTGCACCTGCGAGGCAGATGAGGCTTCCCTCTACAGAGGATGAGATAAGTTCGATCTTTCCGTGTCCGTAAGGATGGTCCTCATCGGCAGGGATCATGGTCAGATACAGGGCGTAAACGCCGACGATACCTGCGATCACATTGACGATACTCTCCATCGCATCGGTAAGGATTGAGACCGAGCTGGTGAGGAAGTACGCAAAGAATTTGGTGATCATCAGGATCGCACCGACTGCAGCAATTATCTTCTGGAAGTTGTAATTGCGTTGTGCCGCGGTTAGTTCTTCGTTCTTCATCATGGATGCTTAATTGAAACCAATATATAGGCGATTACATGTTAAGCATGCCAAATTCGGCATTTTAGAGTTAATTATGCCTAAATCTATTTAAGTAATCTACCGTTTTTATGTTATTACTGAAATTTTTGTTGGATGTAATCCTCTAATTGGACATATATTCTGACTGTTAAAAAAACCTGGAATGACGGGACGTCCGGAGAACGGAAGGACGAATCCGCCATCCTCCGGTAATGGGTTTCAATGGAACACGATCTTCTCTTTTCCCCAGGAACAGACCGCACCGACGACGCACATGGCGACGCAGACGGCGAAGACATAGTGGATAACGTCCACGAACAGACCGTAGGTCTCGGGCGTGAGATTGTCGGTGGAACCCATGGTCACCGAGATCATGGCCATGGAGATGCTCATGGAGACCATCATGCCGGTCTGACGTACGATTGATACCAGACCGGAAGCCTCGGACCTCTGCGACGGTTCGACAACGGACATCATGAACGAGGCGTTGGGTGACGAGAAGGTTCCCAGACCGACACCGACCACAAGCATGGTCACGACCATGTAAGGCAACGAGAACTCGGTACCCAGGAACAGGAACAACGCGATACCTGCACAGGTGATCGCCATTCCCAACGTGGGGAGGAGCCTCTTGTTCTCAATACGGTCCGACAACGCCCCCATCCTGGTGGTGAGGAGGACCTGCATGAAGGGCTGTATCAGCATCAGAAGACCGGCCTCCGATGCGGACAGGTTACCTATGCTCTGCATATACAGGGCCATGAAGAAAGTGATCGAGTAGGAGGCGGCGTAGTTCATGAAGGCGGCGATGCATGCCTTTGTGAACGAACGGTTGGAGAACATGCTCGTCGAAAGGACAGGTTCGGGGGCACGTCTCAGATAGATCGCCAATGCGAACAGCAGAACGGTACCGACAACGGCGGCGACAGGTCCCCATTCGGTGGTTATGTTCATGAGACCTGACATCAGGAGAAGTATCATCATACCCCACAGGACCCCTCCTTTCCAATCCATACGACCCTCGGGACAAGGTACTATCTCCGAATCGAACTTCGATATGCGGTACAGGGTGAAGACGGTGATCAACAACACGACGGCGAATATGGCCCTCCATCCGAGATAGTCGGAGATCAGACCGCCGGCGGTAGGTCCGATCGACAGTCCGATGTACACGAAGGTCGTATTGACCCCGATCGCCCATCCCCTGCGGGTAACGGGGAACACGTAGGTCAGCAACGCCATAGAGGTTATCGTACCCATGGACGCCCCGATACCTATCAGAAACCTCATCAGCAACAGGAACTCGAAACTGGGCGAGACCATGGAAAGGACCGAACAGACCGCCAATATCAGAAGTCCGACGATGAAGGTCTTCTTGAGACCCTTCAGGTCCGCCATCCTTGCACAGGGCACCATCGCTATGACGGAACCGAGAAGGAACATCGTGTTCACATAAGCGAGGTCGTGTGAACCTATACCGAACTCGGAGCCTATGCTCATCAGCGAAAGGTTCATACTTGTGCTCATCAGGGGGGTGATGAACGAACCTGCCGATGTGGCCGCGAGAAGGGTCAGGCCCATACGTTCGTTATATTCAACCATAATTGACGAGTACCGACAATGGCTATTTACCATTTTGTACACGGAATCATCTAGATATATTATCAGAATATTTTTATTTATTAATATTCAGATATTATATTAATTATTGTTAATACGACACTAATATTTGTTAATATTACTATCAGACTAGAATAGTAACACAGGATTGAAACCATTAAAATACAATGTAACAATTGATAAGACTATGGCATTATTCAAATCGGTAACAGAAGCTATCGGAAACACCCCTCTCATCAGACTCAACAAAGTGGTCCCTTCCGGAAGCGAGGTGTATGTGAAACTCGAGAGCAGGAACCCCGGAGGATCCGTCAAGGACCGTGCGATCCTTTCCATGATCAACGATGCCGAGGCAAGGGGTCAGCTCAAAGCCGGAGGGACCATCATAGAGGCCACTTCCGGTAACACCGGTATCGCCATCGCAATGATCTCCGCAGCACGCGGATACCGCTGCATCCTCGTAATGCCCGAGACCATGTCCAAGGAAAGGCAGGCGTACGTCAAAGCGTACGGTGCCGAGCTCGTCCTCACCGCGGGCAAAGAGGGAATGAAAGGATCCGTCGACAAGGCGGAGGAACTTCTCAAGGAGATCCCCGGATCCATCATCCTCGGTCAGTTCGACAACCCTGCGAACCTTCTCGCCCACAGGACCGGGACCGGCAAGGAGATCCTCGCCGACATCCCCGATGTGGACTACATCGTGGCGGGATTCGGCTCCGGAGGTACCATCTCCGGTATCGCCATGGCGATCAGGGACGCAGGGTCGGATGCAAAGACCATCGCCGTCGAGCCCAAGGAAAGCGCCCTCATCACCGGTGGAACCGCCGGCCCCCACAAGATTCAGGGTATCGGTGCGAACTTCATCCCCGGAAACCTCAAGAAAGACTACATATCCGCCATCGAGACCGTTTCCGGCGACGATGCCATCGCGACCACTAAGAGGCTCGCCAAAGAGGAAGGGCTCTTCATAGGCATCTCCGCAGGTGCGAACGTGTTCAAGGCCCTGGAGATCGCAAAGGCCAACCCCGGCTCCAAGATCGTCGCCATCGTACCCGACGGTGGAGACAAATACGTGAGCATGGGCATCTTCGATTGAGGTCCAAACAGACCGGAGGGAAACTTCCGGTCTATCTTCCCATTCTACAACAACACGGAGCCAAGGATATGCCGATAAAGATTCCCGACGACCTCCCTGCGGCGACGGTGCTCGAAAACGAGAACCTTTTCGTAATGACAGACAAACGTGCCGACACCCAGGACATCCGTCCGATAAACATACTGATAGCGAACCTCATGCCGACCAAGGTCGAGACCGAGATCCAGTTGATGAGGCTTCTCAGTAACACCCCGTTGCAGACGAACATCAGATTGTTAAAGATGTCCTCGCACGTATCGAAAAACACCTCCCAGCAATATCTGGACAGGTTCTATTCCGCCTTCGACGAGGTCAAGGACCTGAAATGGGACGGGATGATAATAACGGGCGCCCCCGTGGAGACCAAGGAGTTCGAAGAGGTGGACTACTGGGACGAGCTCTGTATGATCATGGACTGGTCCAGAACGCATGTGTTCTCCACCTTGCACATCTGTTGGGGGGCCATGGCGGGACTGTACCATCATTTCAACATCCCGAAATACGGTCTGAAGGAGAAAAGGTCGGGAATCTACCCCCACAGGTCCACCAAGAGGAACGTGCATCTGCTCAGAGGGTGCGACGACCTGTTCAACATGCCCCATTCCAGATATACCGAGGTCCGTATGGAGGACGTCTCTAAGAACCCCCATCTCGAAGTCCTCGCATATTCGAACATAGCGGGAGTGGGCATAGTCATGAGCGACACGAACCAGGTGTTCATCACAGGCCATTTGGAGTACGAGTCCAACACCCTTTCCTACGAATACCACCGTGATCTGGGAAAAGGTATGAATCCCCATGTGCCATACAACTATTTCCCCGACGACGACCCCTCCAAAGAACCCGTCGTGAGCTGGAGAAGTACCGCGAACCTCGTGTTCACGAACTGGTTGAACTACTATGTCTACCAGATGGTACCATACGAGAGGGAATCCATCGGAAGTGAGAAGAATGCAGATCGAACAGGTAATTACAGATAAAGCCCCTGCGGCGGTCGGACCCTATTCGCAGGGCACCGTCTGCGGGAACATGGTGTTCACAGCGGGGGAGATCCCCCTTGACCCCAAGGACGGTTCCATGCCGGCCGGTACCGAGGAACAGTTCAGATTGGCCCTGTCCAATGTGGTCGCCGTCCTGGAAGGTGCAGGTGTGAAGAAAAACAACGTGGCGTCCGTCACTGTCTATCTGAAGGACATGGAGGACTTCCCCCTGCTCAACGGACTTTACGGGGAGTACTTCGAAAAACCCTATCCCGCCCGCACCTGCGTAGAGGTCTCCGACATTCCGAAAGGTGCGAAGATAATGGTCAGCGCCATCGGCGTCATCTGACCATAGGGTTCACAAGCTTTCCCAGTACGGCGTCCCTTACAAAGGCGTTGTACTTGGAAAGATCCTTTTTCTCCTCGATTATGGAATCGATAGTTTGTTTGATGTAGGTGAACACCTCACGGTAGATCCTACAGGAATCACCGCCGTTGTTCTCTATGCCGCCCTGACACATCGCATCGAGACTGCAACCGCCCTGACAATAATCGTATATGGGGCACTCCTTGCATTTCTCCCTGCGGACGACGGTGCCTTTGATTATGTTGACGAACCCCTCGGTACGGAACGCGTCCGAGATATGGGATATCCCGTCTATGTTTCCAAGCCTCATCTCGGGAGGACAGGGTTTCGCACAGGGATAGAGGTCTCCGTTAGGATACATGCACAACCATTTCGTCAGACAGGATGTGTGTGCACAATCGGAAGGCTGCGGATCACCGAGTGCGGAAAGGACGTATAGGTAATACGGAGCGAGAGGGATCAGGCATGCGGGGTCGTTCAACCATTCGTCGAACACCGCTTTGCTGGACCTTATGAACGCATCCGCGTCCGGAACCAGGTCGGGACGGCAGGCGGTGCATCCTATGGGCAGGACGGGGCCCATGCTGAGTCCGGCGCCGATATCCTTGAAATGACGGTATATGGCGACCTGATCGTCCTGACAGCCGCGGGAAATGGTGGCGTTCACGGAGAAGACCCTCTCCTTATCGCTCATTTTCACGATGGTGCCTTCGACCTCCTTCCCTTTTTCACGCAGAAGATCGTCGTAGGGCCCTTCGTGGGAGATACCGATGTTGATCTTCTTGTCCTTGCAGAAATCGATGACCTTACGGTCGAGTTTCAGTCCGTTGGTCTGTATAGTGTTCCCTACGTTTCCGACTCCGAAGTATTTCTCCTGGAGCTCGATGGCCTTCTTGAAGAAGGAGAGGGGAAGTGTAAGGGGTTCCCCGCCATGCCATACGAACCAGACTGCGTCATACTCCTTCGATACCATTGAAAAAAGCTTCTCGAGCCTATCGAAGGAAATCCTCCCGCCCGAGGTTGATCCCTCGGGAGGGTGATAGCAATGCCTGCATACCATGTTACAGGCAAGGGTGGGTTTGATGACCACGGTAATATAGCGGCTCATGGAGAGACCGTTCTTACCAGATCAGAAGGGCCAATAGGTCCAGATACCGTTGAAACCGTTGGTGACGTAGCAGCAACATGCACAACAGACGACGACACCGACGAGAAGAGCGACATGCTGGCCGGTGGTGGCGCAGCATCCGTACTCGCTGCAGCAGGGATAGTTGCATGCGGGGTCTCCGTACTGCTGTTCTGCGTTCTTAGGTGCGTTGTAGTCTTTTTTCTCTTCTTCACCGGTAGCGATAGCCATGGTGGTGAATGCAAGAGGGGACTGGCTCATGTAGGATGCGATTAAATCTTCGACAGACTGTGACATGTTACTCACCCTGCCAATATAGGCTGATATAATGAGCGTAACCAATTCACGTATATAATAACCTTGAAATAAACGGCGTGATTTCCATTGCCTTAATTGGATGGAGATATCATCCTTATAAAATCACGTTGATATTCGACGACTGGTATATCCCCGTCCAAAAAATCTTTTTAAACGACATCTCGGATGGGGAGGGGATGTTAGGATACACGGTCCCCCTCTTCGCCCGTATGTCACCCAACAACGCACGGGCATACCAGAGATACTACTGCGAGACTTGTCACAACCTTAAGGACGGGTTCGGCCTTGTATCCACCCTCTCGGTCAACTACGACATGACCTTCAACACGATCGTAATGAACGCGGTCTGCGGAGGTTCGGACGATTTCGTCATGACCCCAAAGAGCCCCTTATGCGTCTTCAAAGACCCCTATACCGATTCCGACATCTTCAGGATGATGGCGGCCTACACGGTCCTCCTCACCAAGTGGGAGATCTACGACGACAAAGTCGACAGTCCGTCGTACAAGACCGCTTTCGTGGACCTCACCCTCACCAGGGCCATAACCAAGGCCGAGGAGGAATACCCTGAGTTCGACCGTATCGTGGGCGAAGGGTTCGCCGGACTGAGGGCGTTGGAGGCCGAGAAATGCTCCGATGCCGTCCATATGGGCCGTTCCTTCGGCGAGGCCCTCAGCGAACCCCTGGGGATCATCGCAGGAGAACACGACTCTCCTAAACTGAGGGAGCTTTTCACAGCCCTCACGGCCGCCGTGTACGTCATCGACGCCGTGGACGACATCGAGTCCGATTTTATGGACGGGACCTTCAACCCGTTCCTGCAGACCGACGGGACCTTCATAAACCGCATGGACTACATGTCGAAACACATGTACGAGCTCTCCGACACATTGAACAGGGTCATCGGAGACCTTCAAAGGGCCTATTCCAACATCAGGGGTGACATGGCCTTCATGACGGAGGTCACCGACAACATAGTGTACCTCGGAATGCCCGAATCTGCAAGAAAAGCCCTCTCCGGAACGGGTGACGGAAGAATGACCGTCATGAACCTCCTGGAGAGGAGAAAGGAAAGGAAAGCGGTTACTGGTCGGCCATAGAGTTGAATCCGCTGGGATCGTAATCGTCGCAGACGGAAAGGATGTCCGTGGCCTCGTTGTGCAGTTTGCATACGGCGTTACCGAACTTGATCTCCACGTGGGTGCAGTTCTCGCAGCATCCCGGCCTCCACCTGGGACAGCTTCCTTTCGCCTTAACAACGATGTTATTGACCATGCAGGCCCAATCCTCTTCGGAATGCACACAGAACCTGCACATATCGCATTTACCATATCTTTCGTTGGTCATGGGTGAGAACCGACCACAGCTACGTTATACTAATATCTAACCCCTGGCACAACCATTATAACGGAATCGCGGATGGGATGCCATGGGAGTCCGTGACGATTACAGACACACGTTCAACGCGTGCTATATCACATACGTGATCCAAGCGGCATTGGTCACTTTGGCACCTCTGCTTTTCGTCACGTTCTCGGAGGAGTTCTCGCTCGGATTGGACGAGATTACTCTGTTGACGACCTTGAACTTCGGTATCCAACTTGTTTTCGACATCATCTCGACCAAGGTGATAGACCGGGTGGGATTCAGATCCGCGATGATTGTATCGCACATTCTCGTATCAACAGGACTGGTGACCATGGCGTTCGCACCGTACGTCCTTGACAGCCCCTACATGGGACTGGTGTTGGGTACTCTCGTCTACGGGGCCGGGGGAGGCATATCGGAGGTCGTGGTCAATCCGATCGTGGTCTCGTGTCCCGTGGAGGACAGATCGAAGGCATTGACGATACTCCATTCGTTCTTCTGTTGGGGACAGGCTATCGTCGTGGTGCTGTGTACGTTGTTCTTCGTGCTTTTCGGAACGGCCCAATGGAGTGTCATGCTATGTCTGTGGGCGGTCCTTCCGATAGCGAATACCGCCTATGTGTCCTTGGTCCCCATGGCCGACGGCAAGGTGTCAGGAAACGATGGAAACAGGATCAACGGTCTGTTGAAGCTCAAGGTGTTCTGGTTGTTCGTCGTACTGATGCTGTGCGGAGGTGCGGCGGAACATGCGATGGGGCAATGGGCGTCCGCCTTCGCAGAGGAGACGCTTGGAATAAGCAAGACCGCAGGCGATCTCGTCGGACTCGGACTGTTCGCCGTTTTCATGGCCGTCGCACGCACCATATACGGAAAGAGCGGCGAAGGCACCGACCTGTACCGCTATATGCTCCTCAGCACTCTGATGTGCATAGTGTGCCTCGCTGTGGCGGCATTCTCACCATATCCGTGGTTGGCCCTCGCAGGATGTGCACTTTGCGGATTCGCCACGGGGATCTATTGGCCCGGGACCCTCGGGATGTCGTCGACGGCGATCCCCATGGGAGGTACGGCCATGTTCGCCCTCCTGTCGCTGGCGGGGGACGTGGGATGTTCCACAGGCCCCACGGTGGTCGGGTTCGCGGCGGACCTGGGAGGAGGAAGCCTGGCCTTCGGACTTGCGACGGCCATCGTGTTCCCCCTGATAATGGTGGCATGCCTGGTTGTATCCCACAGGGAGGGCATACTATGATCTGCGACGAACCGACCGTCCTAGGCGGTATAAGGGTGAAGAACCGCCTCGTGATGCCACCGATGGCCACCGAAAGCTGTCCTGACGGCAGAGTGGGGACCAAGATCCTGTCACACTACGGAAGGATCTCGGAAAGCGGGTTCTACGGCCTCGTGATAGTGGAACATGCATACGTGTCCCCCAGAGGGAGGGCGACACCGTTCCAGTTGTCGGCATCGTCGGACAGGGACACCGAAGGTCTATCCAAGATAGCGGACACCGTCCATGGGAACGGGGTCCCCGCGGTACTGCAGATAAGCCACGGAGGGTCTCGTTGCAAATCATCGGTCACAGGGCATCCCCCGTTAGGGCCGTCGGACACCTCGGAACGTTACAGAAGATGGGGATGCGACCGTCCGGAGGCCATGACGGAAAAGGACATATCGGACACGGTAGGGGATTTCGCCGAGGCCGCACGCAGGGCATCGGACGCGGGGTTCGACGGGGTCGAGGTGCATTGTGCCCACGGATATCTCCTCAACAGCTTCTACTCTCCTCTCGGAAACCTCAGGGACGATGATTACGGCGGTGACACGGTCAACCGTATAAGGATAACGGTCGAGACGGTGGATGCCGTCAAAAGGGCCGTAAAGGGCTTTCCTGTGTTCCTGAGATTCGGTGCCGAAGACCATCTGCCCGGAGGAAACGGTGCAGAGGAATCGATGGCCGCCTGCAGAGAGCTCGAGAAGGCAGGCACCGATGTGTTCGATGTGTCGGGAGGCATGTGCGGCTACTCCCACCCTCTGGGGGAGACACCGGGTTACTTCGCGGCCTCTTCCAAGATAGTAAAGAACAATGTGTCCGCACCTGTGATACTGACAGGAGGGATCAGGACGTCTTCCGACGCATGCAGGTTCATGGAGAACGGCGATGCCGATGCGATCGGAGTAGGGAGACCCGCGTTCCACCGCAACGAATGGTCTTCACGTTTCTATGGAAATCTACTTCGATAAAAAGAAGGGGCTTGGATGCCCCATCGATGGTCAATAGTTTAAAGGACGACCTGTGCACCGGGGTATTTCTCTTTGATGGCCGCAAAGACATCCCCGAAAGCGATACCGGTCTGAACCGCGATACTGATACATCCCGTTCCGCTGTTATAGAGATCGAGGACCTTGCCACGGTCCGATACGCCGAGCTTGCACTTACTGTCTATTACGACCGTCTCGGTATTGCTGACGGGCTCCTGCCATTTACTGGAATGGCATTTAGGACATCTTTTGGAGATCTCCCTGGCGGTACCCCACTCGTGGAAGCATCTGCAACATTTGTAGATGTGGTATTCCTTCATCCACAATGTCGTACGGCAGTTGGGACAGTTCTTGGGATATGCTCCTTTCCTCGCAACCCATCTGTGGAAACAGATTGAACAGGTATACACCGCACCTGCCACAGGTGCTGTTCCGCTGTCGGTTATAGGGGTCATATTAAATCCAACTAGGAATTGTAATTATTAATATAAATAATTAACGTCCAATGGATATCTGATACAGGATTAACAAGTATACAAAATACAACAAGGTATCAAATATTGCATCGATCGAAGACGCTCAGTCCACAGTTATTCCTTTCTCTTTTGAAATGAAAACCATTACCAAGGCCAAAAGGACCGTGAAGAACATGATGCCCCATACAGTTGAAAAATTACATAACGAGTAAGTCGTCCCGATAATACTTCCGGCGATCGTCGTACATACGGAAGCCCCCAGGAACAGCATCGTGTTGGTTGCCGCGACGGCGGTACCGGATATGGCGATGGGATACCACTCCTTGACCTGGGTGAAACACAGCGACATGAACCCTCCGAAGAACCCGAACAGGAAACACACGACGAACCAAAGGGCATAGGAATCGAACTTTCCGGCACCGAGCCACAGGAAAGCCCAGATGCACAGGAAAGCGAAGGTACCGTACAACATGGTGCGACGTTTGGATCTGAGGATGCCTCTTCCGCTTAGGATCCCGATCGTCACGGTGCTCAGGATCTTCCCTATGCCTATGACCGTGACGAACCAGGCGACGCTGTAAGCGAAATCGTATACGCTGTTGAAATAGGTCTTCGCCCAAGTGCTCTGGAATACCATTATAGAGCCGTATACGCAGAAATAGGCCAAGGCTATAGGCCAGAACCTTCTACCTCCGGAAAATACCATCCTAAGCCCCTGCAGGACGGGCATACGGGCCGCGGTCGGGTCGTCGGTATCCTTTTTCTCTATCTCCTCGATACCGTCGAACCCTTTGTCATGAGGATGGTCACGTATGATCACCACACAGAGGACAGCGAGTAATACAGTTACGGCTCCAAGGGTGATGAAGACGTTCCTCCATCCTCCGATGAGGTCGGAGAGCATCTCCAACGGGGCGGATGCGGCGATCGCACCGATGTTCCCGGTGGCGATCACTATCCCGTTCAGCTGTGCAAAGTCCGATTTCTTGAACCAGACCGCGATGAGCTTCATCAAAGGGATGTAGATGACGGCCATTCCGGCGGCGATGAAGACCTTTCCGAGGACAACCATCCAGAACTGGGTACCGAAGGCCGTCAGAAACGAACCGATGGCGGCTATACAGAGGAATATGAACGAGGCCTTGCGGGGACCGAGACTATCGGAAAGGATCCCGCTGGGGATCTGCATGAAGGTGTAGGTCCAGAAATACACGGAACTCAGTACACCGACGGTACCTCCGACCTCGGAAACGATATCGGTACCGAGGATTCCGACGGTCATACGGTGGAAGTACACGAAGAAGTAGGCTACAAGAAGCGTAAGGAAGATATACCAACGATAACGGTAAAGCCCTTTTCTTATTTCTTCGACCATGATAACCAACAATGTAAAAGAAAATGGCGAACGGGAGGGGATTCGAACCCCCGGCTTGCAGCTTAGGAGGCTGCCGCCATATCCAGACTAGGCCACCCGTCCGTGGTTGTAATTGGTTTGTTTTTTCCCATGTTGGGATATATCAGGGATAGAGCCCCTGATATATAAAGGTTTTCACTCTTTTTTGGCGATGGACCAAACTTCGACGAACTCAACGGTGTCGACACCGAAGGCATCGCGGAGAGCGGAGACAACGCTGAACTTTGCGATGGGCCACTCCTGGTGGAATTTGGCGATCTCGGGGAGGATGACGACGACCTTGTCTCCGGGGAACTCGAACTTGAAGTCCTCGGCTGCGGAGAAGTTAGCCTCGACGATTGCGTTTGCTTTTGCCTCGTTGTCGGCGATCTCCTCGACGATGGTCATGACGTATTTGAGGTCGTGTCCTGCAAGGATGTTGTTGAAATCGACCTTTACACGGCCTGCTCCGACGGTCTGGACGACTCCGGTCTTGTTTCCGAGGGAGACGGTGAGTCCGGGGAAGGGGTTGATGTTCTGTTTGTAGAACTCTTTGATGGGGTGGGTCTCGATGAGCTTGGGGTTCTTGGGTCCGGCTGCTTCCTCGCAGGGGACTTCGACGGTGAACTCCTCTCCGACCTTTGCATCTGCAAGGGCTGCCTCGAGAGCAGGGAAGAGCTTCTTGGATCCGATGACGTAGGCCATGGGGGCGTACTTCACTTTGTCACTGTAGATTCCGGCGTCCTGTGCGGCTGCCTCCTCGGTGGTGTCGTAGAGTCTGTCGATGTCGGCCATGTAAGCCCTGTAGTTAATGCGAACGATTCTTTTAGCGTCTGCCATTGTAATCACCTAATGATATGGTAAACATACGTGCGATACCATTCCTATAAAAAAGGTTGCCGTTTAAACTCCCGCTCAAACAAGCCTAAAAGGTATATTTTCACCATCTTTCAGCATTTTCATCGAATAGAGTGAACCTTGGACCATATCTCTTACCGCCGATTCATAATAGAAGGCAAGATGGTGTGTAAGGATCACGTTAGGCAGGGCACGGAACACCTGCATCTCATGGTTCTTAACGACCTTGCGGCTCATATCGTTGTAATACAGTCCGAACTCACCTTCGATCACATCCAAAGCGGCACCACCGAGATGACCCGATTCCAAAGCGTCGATCAGGGCTTTGCTGTCCACCAAGGGCCCGCGTGCGGTATTGACCAAAATGGCCCCTTCCTTCATCAAGGACAGCCTCTCCCTGTTCATCAGATGGTCCGTCTCACGGTTGTGTTCCAGATGCAGGGACACGACGTCGCATTCGGCAAGGAGCCTCTCGAGGTCCACACGTTCGGCGTAACGGTCCGCTTCCTCCGAAGGACTGCGGTTGGTGTACATCAGTTTGCATCCGAACCCGGAAAGATCACGCAGGACCGAACGTCCGATACGTCCGGCGCCCACCACTCCGATCCTGAGATCGGCCATACGTTTACCCAGAAGCCCTTCGAGACTGAAATCGTCAATGGAGTTGCGACGCAGGGAGGTCTTCACCTTACGTACGGCCATGAGGATCATCATGACGGTGTAATCGGCCACACCTTCGGGGTCGTAGGTTATGTGGGAAACGATCATGCCTGCCTTTTTGGCATAGGCGCAATCGATGTGGTCGTATCCGATCGTACGGGTCGACACCATCCTGACCCCCAGTTCGAGGAAACGGTCGATCATAGGAGGGGTGATCGGAGTAGTGATGACGGAGATGAAGTCACAACCGGCCGCAAGGTCACAGTTCTCCAAGGTGGGGGATTCCACGGTATAGGCGAGCTCCAACCCGTATCTCTCGGCGAATTCGTGGAAAAACGGCCCTTCATCGAAGTCACGGTAATTGTACACGAATACTTTCATGGACCTTGATAGGTTAACGGTTATGAATAGCCATCGTAGACGTCCATGTCGCGATAACGCCGACATCTACGACGGTCACCATAAAGAGTTTATATAATGCTTAGATTGGTATTGACGCTAAAAGCATGCCACTGTGGTTTAGCTCGGTATAATAGCTGACTTGTAATCAGCGGGCCGGGGGTTCAAATCCCTCCAGTGGCTCCATTCTATCCATAAGGTTGTTTATCTTCGGTTTTTGCCTCACTTGGTATCCCCTACGGCTTCCCTTCCCCATAGGCCGAGTTCTGTGATCGACCACGACCTATCGCTATTAAAACAATATATGTTAATCATAGGAAATTTACACTTTCAATGAATGACCATATTACTACGATATAATTAAAATAACTAATTTATCCTCACCTTATAAACTCATAATGAAAATTTTTAAAAATTATAAATAAAAAAGAAAATTTATACATAGGTTCCCTCTAAGTATTATATACATGATTACATTGTCATATAATGGTAAAATTACTCTATGGTAATGATGTCAATGAGGAGATTCATAACCTTCTCACATATTCCAGACATAAATTATACATCTACTGTCCAGAGATGATAATTCCTGAAAATGTAAGGGAGATCCTCCTTTCCAAAGACGTTCCCGGAAACGATATCAGGTTGCTTTGCAGTAAGGATCTGGATGATGACACGGACGACTTCCTCAGCTCCGCAACCGTATCGATCGTTCGTTCGTTCCCGGAACTTTCAACATGTATGTACATGAACGATGATGTTGCGATCATGACCGACGTACCCCTCGTAGGACTCGAAGGCTACCACACAGGAGTCATGATCTACAGGAAGTCCGAGCCTCTTCTTTATAGGAGTCTGATGGGCGAGATGGGCCGCATATTCCATACCGCTACGGAGATCTATGAACCTGAACTGAAAGGATATTGTATCGCCTGCGGAAGGGAGGTCATATACAACCCCGGTAAACCGTTCTGTTTCGAGTGTTTCAAGGATCTTTCCATCAAGTACACCGACCTTAGGGAGATAGTGCCCGAGAACAGCTTCTGTCACAAATGTGGAAAACCGGCACCCGTTTCATTCGGAAGGGCACTGTGTTCCGACTGCTACCAGGTACGTACCACCAACGAAGACACAGAAGCCAAAAACACCAATGAGGAGATGGAGCAGTAAGCTCCACCCCTCTTTCTTTTCTTTACTCTTCATACAGGTATTTTCTACACAGGGGAATGGCTACTCCTCCGATCGCATTTCCGATTATCACCACGATGATGAACACGAGTGCATCGAAGGTCAATATGTTCGCGGAACAGAAATAGAACATATCGGCAATGGAGTGCTCGAACCCTGCAAGAATGAAGACCGGGACGCATACGAACGTCGCGATATGGTGTTTGAACTGTTTGTAACAGTCGGCCGCTATGAACATCAGCATTCCGCAGAAGACGCCTTTCATCAGAACCTTGAAGACGTCGAAATCGTCCAGTTTCAACTGACATATCGCTACGGCGGTATCCAAAGGCATGGCGAATCCGACGATGGCACATCCGATGAAATTACCGAGGATGATCACCAGAAGATCCACGGCGAAAGAAGGTCTGTTATCGAACAGATACCCTACCTTCCCGGTATACAGATCGAGCCTGAACGAGAAGACCGTGAAAAGCCCTACGGCGAAAAGGAACGCCCCGACCCATCTCATGGAACTGCCGCAGGCGTCCATCGTACCGATGAAGACACATCCACCTATACCGATGGCTATTCCGGCCAATATCGCCCTAACCAGGCATTTAAGATAATGGTCTACCATAAACTACCAGATAATAATGCCAATCGTCCTATATAACCAATTTCGAACCTTCCGATAAATCAGAACGATGACGATTGAAAAGGTTTTGGAGGCCCGAAGGCCCCCAGTGATCAGAGGTCCTTGAGCCTCTGGAGCATCTTGACGGCGGTGTCGACGACATCGCGTCCTTTCTCGATTCTGTCCATTGCCTGGAGCTCGGTCATGTCGGGGCCGGTGACACCGAATGCGATGGGCTTGTCATAATCGAGGGCGAGGTCGGTGATCTTCCTGGCGGCCTGTGCGGTGATGACCTCATCGTGTTTGGTCTCCCCTTTGATGACGGCTCCGAGGGTAATGACCGCGTCGATATCCTCCCTTGCGGCGAGTTTCTTGATGGCGAGGGGCATGTCGAAGACACCAGGGACCTTGACGATCTTGGTGATCTCGACACCGAGGAACTCGGCTTCTGCCTTTGCCCTCTCGAGCATAAGGTGGGTGACTTCATAGTTGAATTCTGCAACGACTGCTCCAAGTCTGTATTTTTCCATTTTGATTCCTCACTGGTTATTGAATGATTGAAGTTTACTTGTAAACGGGACCTTTGTCTTCGAATCCCTGTCTGAGTCCGGTACCTGCGTTCCTGATGAGTTTCTCAGGTCTGAACAGCATGTCGTAGACGTTGAGGGCATGTTCCCTGGTACGTCTGTCCGCAAGCCATGCGAGTTCAGAATCGCTCTTGGCCTCGTCCTCGTGGACGAACACCTCTATGATGTGGGTGTTGGTCATGAGCTGTGCACGGATAAGCCCGTTGGAGGCCTCGTCGGCGCACATCTTGTCCTTCGCCATGGGTCCTGGCATACCGAGGGCCATGCAGATGTCACAACCCTGTTCCTCGATGAGTTTCTTACATGCCACAGGAAGGTCCTTCATTCCGGGCACAGTGACCCTGATGATCCTGAATCCGGTCCCGGCATGCTCGAGCTCATCGATGGCTGCCTTACCCATGTTGTACCTGGCGAATGTAGTGTCTGCGATTCCGATGGTTTTCATTGGGTCTCCCCCATATTCCTGATCTTTTCCACGATACGTCTTGTGGCGTTTAGGTCGTCGGCGGTCTCTTCCGCCCTGACCACACGGATACCGGTAAGTCCCTCAGAAGCAAGGGACCTCTCGAGCTCGACGATGTCGAACGTCTGGTCGAAGCCGAGGACGATGATATCGGGCTTCACCTCGCGGACCGTGTCGAACATATTGCTGCCCGAACGTCCCACTATCGCCCTGTCAACGGGTTTCAGACTCTCGACGATTTTGGCCCTGATGTAATCGGGTACAATCGGTTCGTGTTTCCTTTTCCTGACGGTATCGTCACAGGCGACCACGACGATGAGCTCGTCACCGTACGATTTTGCCTGTTGGAGATAGGATACATGGCCTGGATGGATTATATCGAACACTCCAGAGGCCATGACCCTTGACATTTTCACACATCCATCTCGGGATGGTCGTCCTTGAACTGCTCCCATGCCTTGATTATCTCTTCTCCCGTGACGAAAGGTATGTCATGGGACTCGGCATATTCGAAACAGCTCTTTTTATCCCTGGACCTTCCGTCATCGCCCATCATCTCGCAGATGGTGGCAGAAGGCTTGACACCTGCGATGTACATCAGTGCGGTGGTGAGCTCGGTGTGTCCGAACCTGTTCTTGAGGATGTGTTCGGAACTGTTGAGGAGATGGACGTGACCGGGGGCTCTGAAATGTTTGCCCATGTCCTCTGCGATCTCGTTCGCAGGCTTGTCCTGGAAGATCGTGTCGACGTACGTCCTGATCGTAAGCTCCCTGTCCCTATCGGTGATTCCAGTATAGGTATCACGGTGGTTGATGGTGATACCGAAAGAGGATTTGGTCCTGTCATAGGGAATGTCGGTGGGGGCCATAGCCCTGAGGAGAGGGTATTTCTCTCCTGCGTCCCAGAAAGTATCACTGAGGAACGGGAGTCCTATGTTCTCTGCGAGCCTGTACGGGGTAGTCGTGCAGAGCAGTCCCCCGGCATCCTTCCTCATGGTCCTGATGGTCTCGTAAGTGACGAACTGGGAAGCGACGGTCATATCGCATTCCTTCTCCCTGTCGTCGAAATCGTAGACAAGTACGATGCGACCGTTCCTGATTGCATCAATGGCTTTTTCAAGGCTCATTTTATTCCTCTGTTGACAGGTTAACGTCCCATATAAAATAAAGAAACAGTAACTACAAATTATTAGGTAGATTTCTTCAGATGCACAACGGCCTCTTGGAACTTTCATATATACGCTTGGCAGGTTCGAGCGACACCCAACCGTCCTCTATGACCAACGGTTTGAGAGCCATCTTCTCCGCTATCCTCTGGAACATGGGTTCGAAAAGGGCATCATCTACCAAACCTGTGGTAATCTTGACAGTGTATTCGTAATGGCACATCTCGAACATCCACCTGAGGTAGCTGTCCTGGTCGTGTATACCGAACGCTTCCAATGTCTCCTCGTCGAAATTGGACATCTGTTTGGCGAAGTCGCCCGCACCCATGAAATCGTCCCAGTTGATCGCAACGGCGGGGGTCACGAAAAGCATTCCAGTGTACTTCTTCTGGAGATTGAGGTAGTTCTCCCCTCCGTTCACGGAAACACCGATACAGTCGTCGCAGACCCTGCCCGTGGTGTCCCTGAACACGGACACAGGCTTGTATCCTTTCTCTTCGGCGATCTTGGTGACGTCCCATCCGTAGTTCCCGCAGAGACCGTAGTAAAGTCCTATGGAATCCACAAGTTCGCTGTATCTGGCGATCTGGGAATCGACGAACTCCCTGAGCTCGGCAGGTTCTGAGTGGAGACCGAGACTGTTCATCAGAATGACTATATTGTATTTCCCACGGTCGATATCGATCCTTCCGCCTTCGAAAGCCACCTGGGGAACGTATTCGAAATCGATACCTTTGTTTTTCAGTTTCTTGTAGAACGAACCGCTGTACTGGTTCTCCAAAAGATAGATTTTCTTCTCCTCGGGATCGTTGGTGAACCCATAAACCAGTTCATCTTCCAACATGGGACATACGATCGCAAGCAAGATCCCTTTGGCCATGTCCCCGCATACGGCAACAAGGTATTTCAAACAGTGGGAAACGATACATATGTTCGTTGGATTATTATGCATATATTATAATGTGTTTTATAATAGGTATGTAATTAGTATATGAAAATTTTAATATGGTATGTAATAAGTATTACGAATTCAAAATAAGTAATACCTATATACCCCTTCGAGATAAAGGTGACACGTTGGAAAAAGTACATTTTCCTACAATGTGATAAAATGAACAAGAAAATTCTGATGGTTGCCGTTGTTGCGGTCATCGCGATCGTCGCCGTGGCGGCCGTCCTGATGCTCAACGGTGGCGACAACAACGAGGCGGAAAAGACCTATAAGCCCCTCGATTCGGTCAGCGACTACCCCTGCTATATGCCTATTCTCGGTAACGCGAACCTGGACACCACGTTCGATTCCAAGGACGTCAATCTGATCCAGAAGTTCATCGACGACAAGACCGCCGAGAAATCCGGATACAAGTACGCCGACTACTACATGTACGACGCCAACAACGACGGGAAGATCGATTCCGCTGACGTCACTGTCGTGAAGAACATCATCTCCGCACTCAAGTCCAACGACTGGTCCGCCGTCAAGGACGTCTACTACGTGAACTGCGACATGAACATCGTAAGTTACGACATGTCGATCAACAACAAGGTCATCACCCTGATCGCTCCCCCTCTTGACACCGTTCTCGCCATCGGTGGAAAAGACCTTGTGGTAGGAACCGACAACAGGATCACCACTGGTAAATACCACGCAGAGTACGACCAGACCCTCGATTTCAGTCACTTCTACGACGTCGGTTCCTGTAACGAACCCGACACCGAGATCATCACCAACGCCGCCAAAGAATACGGCGGGGTCAACATCGTCTGCGGCAACTCCGGTTCTTACGGACCTTCCCTCGAGAAGGTCTTCGATGGAACCAATGTGCAGGTCATCAGGATCGCCTCATGGGAATACGGAGAGACCCTCTACGGACTCCTCACCGCAGGATTCCTCCTCAAATGCCTCGATGGTGCGAACGAGTACCTCGACTGGTACAAAGGTGTCGAAAACACTGTTCAGGGCATTGTGAAACTGGTCAAGGACCCTTCCTCCGAGGGTGCTGCAGCAACCTACGCATATGCAGACGAACTCTCCCTTCTCGGTGACTCCACCGGCGAATACGCCAACCTCATGTTGTTGAAGCCCTACGACAGCGCCAATGCGTTCCTCAACGGAAGTTCCGGAGGTCACGGAAACACCATCAGCGTCGAGGATGTGAACACCCTCTACAAGACCTACAAGCTCAGGAACCTCTTCCTTATGATCGGTACCCCGTTCCAGGTGACCGTTGACTCCGACGGTTACGGAAACGGACAGTCCACCACTGTCAACACCGTCAACCTGTTCAAGAAATGGTCCGACCGCATCGGAACCTCCAACATGGACGACCTCGACTACTGCATCACCGGATACAGTTTCAGCTCCGGTGTGTCCGAAGTCCTCAACCAGCTAATCCAGTGCTACTTCATGTACCACGACGAATTCCTCACCTACTTCAAATGCTCCGACGACAAGGCCGCACATGACGTCCTTGCAGGCTATGTTGATGCATACTGCAAAGCGATCTCCATCGACGGTCTCTGGAGTTTCTACGGTGAAGAGAATGGAGGAAAGGCAGGAACCCACGGAATGAACCTTCTCTACTGTGGAGAGGGCGATTCCAGGAACATCATGTACGGAATGGACTCCGGAGTCCTGAAGTTCTGAGGTAGATTTCGAATGAGAACGGACGCGGTAGTATACATATTGGCCGTCGGAGCCCTCATGCTCGGCGTGTTCGGAGTGTTCATGTCCGGGGAACTGTTCAACGCCGACCATGTGGACGTACGTGACATGGAATGCCACTACGACGTCATCGGAACCGTCGGTGAAGACCGGTATACCGGGACCGCGGTCCGTTCCCCCATCACGGAGAACGGATCGTTCCACAACTGCAACATAGGTATCACGGCGTTCGGACCGGACGGCAAGACGTATGACCACGTCTTCACCGTCATATTCGGACCGGACGACCTTCCCCAGGTCTACAGCTATGGAAAGGATATCGAATGGGACGGTCAGGTTCTCCCCCTCTACACGTATTCTTCGAACGGATACGTCTACAGCATAGCAGCGGGGGAGAAATGCCACATCCCGTTCTTCGAGATAGGATCGGACGACCTCAGACTGTCCGGAACCGTCAGGAGTGAATAATATGGCATCACCCAGACGGGCCCTAGGCTACCTGAAAGGCCGTATGAGCCTGTCAAGGACCCTTGAAAAGGTCGACAGCGAAGACGACATCATGTTCGTCTTCAGGGAATACAAGGATTTCAGACACTCGAAGACCATTTTCCTTTTGGTCTTCGTTGCACTTTTCATCATACTTCTGGGATACAAGATCACGCTTGGATCCTATGAAATAGGTTTCATCGAGGTCTACCAGACCATCTGGAACCACATCACCGGGAACATCACCGACCGTATGGCGGACAACGTGGTCTGGACCCAGCGTCTACCCCGCGTCCTTACCGCGGTGTTCGTCGGACTCGGACTTGCCGCCGCAGGTTCGTCCATGCAGAGCATGATGAAGAACCCCTTGGCGGACCCCTACACCACCGGTATCTCCTCGGGTGCACTTTTCGGTGCTACCCTGGCAATGACCCTTGGTATCTTCCTCATACCCGGTGCCTACGGACGTGTCGTGAATGCGTTCATCTTCGCACTCGTACCCGCATTGTTCATAGTAGGACTTTCGAAGTGGAAGAAACCCTCACCCTCGATGATGATCCTGGTCGGTATCGCGATCATGTACATCTTCAATGCGTTCCAATCGTTCATGATGCTCAAGGCTGACCCCAACTCGGCATCCACAGTCTACACGTGGAGCGTCGGAAGCATCGGAATGACGACCTGGGAGGAGATCCCCATCATAGCTGCGATCTCCATAGTGGGATTCGCTCTCCTGTTCGTTATGGGAAAGACCCTCAACGCCTTGAACTCCGGTGATTCCTATGCGAAGTCCCTCGGAGTCAACGTGGACCATGTACGTATCATCTGCCTCATGATCATCTCGGTCGTCGCAGCAGGTGTTGTGAGTTTCACAGGTATCATCGGTTTCATCGGTCTTGTGTCCCCCCATATCGCACGTATCTTCGTAGGATCCGACAACCGTATCCTGATCCCTGCATCCGCCCTCATGGGGGCATGCATGATGCTCCTCTGTGACATCATCGGATTCCTCGTGGTCGGAAGCACACTTCAGATCGGTATAGTTACCGCCATGATCGGTGGACCTCTGTTCATGATCATCCTCATCGCCCAGCAGAAGGAGGTGTGGTGAAATGTCGGTCAACATTAAAGCGGTGGACCTTGGAGTCAGCTACGGCGAGTCCGTCGTGTGGAAGGACATCAACGTCGAGATCGAAGGGCCCGGGCTTGTGGGTATCCTAGGTCCGAACGGTGTCGGAAAGTCAACTTTCATGTACACCTTGAACAAGATCCTCGAACCCACGACCGGAAAAGTGTTCATCGATGGGAGAGACCTTGCCGAAATGGACCATAAGGAGATCGCCAAATCGGTCGCTTATGTCCCGCAACAGTCCAACGAGACCTTCGCCATGTCGGTCATCGATACAGTCCTCATGGGAAGGTACCCCGTATCGGGATTCAACACGTCCGACGAGGACGTCATGGTCGCAGCAAAATGCCTCAAGATGATGGAGATCACCAACCTGGCCATGAGGAACTTCAACGAGCTGTCCGCCGGACAGCACCAGAAGGTCATGATCGCCAGAGGACTCGCACAGGAGCCCAAGGTGTTACTGTTAGACGAACCTACGTCCAACCTCGACATCTACCACCAGATGTACGTCATGAACCTTCTGAAAGAGATAGCCCATGCGAAGGACATGATAGTGGTTGTTATCTGTCACGACCTGAACGTCGCGTCGAAGTTCTGTGACCGTCTCCTCCTGTTCTCCAAAGGATGCATCGTGGCGGACGGCACATCCGAGGACGTGATCACATCCAAGAACATCAAGGACGTCTACAACGTCACCACCGACGTGGTGACCGTGGATGGCAGACCCTATGCGGTGTACCACAACGAAGGCATCACCGCCAATCTGCATCTGTGAGACACCACTCAGTCTAAACCGGGGGTTCAATCCCCCATTTACCATCTATTCTGTCTGAAAATGTATCCATTCGTCAACAGATAGATATACTTTGATTTCATTTCAAAAATATTCGAATTGAGAGTTAGGTTTTGTCTTAACTCCTGTCCTGGCAAGTGTTTACCGGGGATGAAACATATGACCACAGACAACCGTGAAGATTACCTTATTTCCATCTTACGCCTCACCGAGGGTGGAACCGTAGCAAAAACCACCGAACTCGCCTCTGTCATGGGAGTTTCTCCCGCCAGCGTCAGCGAGATGTTAAAGATCCTATCCAAAGACGGACTCGTAGAATATGCGAAGTACCGTGGGGTCAAACTGACCGAGGACGGCCTCAAAGAAGCCAGGCTCATCAGGAAAAGGCACCATGTCATGGAGAGGTTCCTGATAGACATCCTCGGATTCGATTCGATATCCGCACACGAGGAAGCGTGCAGGATAGAACACTCCATTTCCGATGAGGCGTCCGTAAGGCTCTGTAACATATTGGGTAACGTTCCCGATTGCGACTGTCAGTGCTGTATCTCCCCTTGCAAGGCAGTTTCCGCCTCCGGGATACCTATAACCCTTCAGATGTCGGACATGTCGGTCGACGAGAAAGGTGTCATCTCCCATCTGAAATCCGATGACGGTTCAATGCTGAAGAAACTCATATCCCTCGGCCTGATCCCCGGAAGGGAGATCACCGTCTCCTCCAAAGACGAGGGGGTCTTCACAGTATCTATGAACGGTTCGTTCATCGCCGTCGACTCAGAGATCGCAACCGCGGTCTACGTCGATGCTGTAAAATCCGCTTGAAGAAAGACCGTGTATCCTTTTCGACCGATACACGGCCTTTTCCCTATATGCATATTATAATAGGGAAAACGGCACGTCTTGAAAATTTCGGAAACAACAAAGGTTTTTTGACCGGTAAAAGGCCGGGATCCCTCCCGACCCTCCTGTCCGGCTTCAGTCGTGGGTGTAGACCGCAGTGACCTTCTCAGGGGTCTTGGACTCGATCCTTACGAATCCGAACCTCTCGAACTGCACGGTATCGCATTTCTCGGAGAGGATCGCATTCTCCACACGACCCTGTGCGACGGTTCCGTCAGGCATGTATATGTCACAGGCGGTGCTGTCGGAGGTCACCCACTGAACGGCTTTCATTCCGCTCTTCTTGAGGTTGGTGACATCGTTGCCCGCATAGTGGGCGGGTTTGGCATACTCGAGGTTGCAGAGGTCCTTGAGCCTGATCTTTCCATCGGTCTCGAAGGTCACGGAGTCCTTCTCGGAGATGTAGAAGGTCTTGTCGTCCTTGAGGGTGTACTCCCTGAATCCCCTGTCCGCGTTGTCAGGGTGGAGAGGAGCCTTTCCGGTGATGACATCGACACCTTCGATTCCGTACTCGACGGGGTTCTGGACGAAGAAGTACCTGTTGCTGACAGGATCGATGAGGTCCCTGTTCATTCCATAGAGATTGTCCCAGGAGAACTCGATGTCGACGGATTTCATTCCTGCCTCGACCCAGTATCTGCGGACGGCGTCGGCCTTGATGCCCCTTCTCTCGAGGGCCCTTACGGTACCGGTCCTTACATCGTTCCATCCGGAGTACTCCCCTGCCTTGATGCTCTGCTTGATCAGGGAGGTCTTGAGCACGGTGTCGGGGATGTTCACGAGTCCGTAGTGGTAGTACTTGGGTTTCTCCCATCCGAAGTAATCGAAGATATACTCCTGTCTCTGGGTGTTGTTCAAGTGGTCTTTACCCCTGATGACGTGGGTCATTCCCATGAGGTGGTCGTCGATGGCGACGGAAAGGTTCATCATGGGGTAACAGCGGTACTTGGAACCGGTCCTGGGGTGGGGGGCGTCGACGATCCTGAGTGCGACGAAGTCCCTGACGGCGGGGTTGGGGTGGTCGATGGCGGTCTTGACGACTGCGATGGCGGATCCCTCGGGGTAGGTTCCGTCCATCATCTTCTCGTATCTGTCGAGCTGCTCGTTGACGGGGAGGTCCCTGCAGGGACATGCCTGTTTGGCCTCCTTCTTCTTCCTCCAGTCCTCGGCATCGCAGGTACATACGTATGCATGGCCCATCTCGATGAGCTGTTTGGTGATATCGTAGTAGGTTTCGAACCTCTCGGACTGGATGAACTTCTTGTGGATCCTGACTCCGAGCCAATCAAGGTCCTCGGGGATCATGTCGTACGCATCGGGGTCGATCTTCTCGGGGTTGGTGTCCTCGAACCTGAGGACGAGCTCTCCGTTGTACCTCTTGCAGTACTCGTCGTTGAGGACGGAGACACGGGT
>JAKSHW010000070.1 GCA_024399195.1 archaeon
AATCATACAGCAAACAGAGTGATCCTGTGGTAAAAACGATTAATATCCCCTTTTGATAGCCGACCCGATGGAACTGAAGAACGATGTGAAAACAGCCTTGGGATACCTGCCTACGGTAGCGGTCTGTTCCACATCGTTCGTTCTGATGTACCTCAACAACTTCATCGACCAGTTCTACATCAACATGAACGGCGAGATCGCATCCAAGGCCTATACCCTGTCCATTCCGATATATTGGACCATAATCGCCCTGGCGACATCGTTCGGTACAGGGGCGGCGATCCTGGTGAAGAAATACTGGGCCGAGGACGATACGTTTTCCGCCAACCAATGTGCGTGCAATGCGATACTGTACTGTGCCACCCTTGGGGTCGTGGTCGCTCTGGCACTGTATTTCTGCGAGAGATCATTTGTAGGTTACTTCGTCAAGGAGAAAGAGGTCTTCGACGCATTGAACTACTATCTGGCCCCGTATTTCATGTTGTTCGTGGGGATTGCCATCAACAGCGTCCTATGCACCCTCATGGCGATAGACGGAGGTTCCAGGATGAGCACAGTCTGCCTTGTGACGACCCTGGTCATCAACGTAACGCTCGATCCCCTCTTCGTCAATGTCCTCGGCATGGGGACGTTCGGCAACGGACTGGGAACCGCTGTGGCGTTGACCGCATCCGGGTTCCTGGCGATAAGATGGTTCAGACAGGGCCATGGGAGACTGAGCATAGGGTTCGGATACCTGAAACCGAGCACCGTCGGAGTACGCTGGAGTCTGAAAAACCTACAGCTGTTCCTCATCAGGACGGTCATCGGAAACTTCACGGAGCTATGCATCCGCCTGAACCTGTACATCACCTACGCCCTTTCCTACGGGATCCCGATGCTCTGCGCCAGCATGGCATACATCCTGAGTTCCGGAAGCCATCCCGCCCTCACCCCGGTATACAAGGAACTAGCCGCATCGGGGGACGGGGACGGCGCTATGTCACTGTTCCGCGGAAGCGCCGTTTGCATGTTCGCGTTCATGATGGGTTTCACGGTCGTCGTGTACTTGTTCGCCGAACCGATCGTCGACATCTTCACCACCATCCCCGGACTCACCGAGAACAGGGATACGATAGTCTGGACCCTCAGGGTGCTCTGTTTCACGGCCCCGTTTATAGGCATGAAATCGGTATGCACCCCCGTTTTCGCCCCGTACTCCAACAAAGTGGTGTCCACCACGAAGGATGTCGTATGGAGCGTGATCCGCATGGTGCTGTTCCTGTTGTTCCTCAGCATCGGATACGAGGAGGCGATCTGGTTCTTCCTTTTCGAACGTATGGCGGTAGGTGTCTATTATCTGGGCGCCACCACCCTGTACATACACAAGGCCTACGGCGAGGCATAAGGTCCGGACGTCTCTTGGAAACAGGACACCGTCCCGGGCCCTGCAGGACGTATCTGAGCATGGATCGGCGTCACCAACATCGTTAAAGAACCCTACTGCATGTATACATACAATAGGGAGAAACATGTCGACAGGAATCTTGAAGAGCCTTTCCGACAACAGACTCGTCATCTCGGCCATGGTCGAGAGGAATCTGAAAGGAAGATACAGAAACAGCGCGATAGGCATCGCCTGGAACATCCTCATGCCTGTTCTTTTGATATTCGCGGTATGGCTTGTCTTCACACAGGTCAAGACCCACCGTTCCGAAGCGGATTTCTGGCTTTACCTTAGTATTGGTATATTCACCATGTCCACCTGCAGCAACTGCATCAGAGGACGTGTGTTCTTCAACAATTCCAACTACGTCAAGAAAATAGCGATACCCAGATGGGTCGAGGTACTCTCCGACACCATAGCACAGTTCATCACGTTGGGGATCTCGTACGTCCTGCTCCTCGCCGTTGCCCTTATCGGAGGACACCACCTGGATCTCACCGTCATCGTGTTCCTGCCCGTATCGTTCGTCCTGCTCTTCGTGACGTGCCTAGGCTTCTCCCTGCTATTCTCCACGGTAAACGTGGTCAACAACGATATCGGACACCTGATGGTCGTCGTCAGCAGGATCGTCGTATGGTTGACCCCCGTGTTCTTCTTCATGAACGAGGCCGAGGGTCTCCTGAAGACCGTCGCCACCTGCAACCCCTTCACCTACATAGTGGAGGTCCTCCACCAGACCATCTACTGGGGAGAGATCCCCGACATAGGCTATCTCGGTATGGCCGCACTGATAGCCTTCATCGCGTTCGCGTTCGGATGGATCGTCTTCAGTCACTTCGAAAAGAACCTCGCGGAGATGTTATGATGGGTGAATATGCGATAGAGCTCAGGAACGTCACCAAATCGTTCAAGATCGTCGATCCCAGCCCCTCGACCTTCGGCAGGAGGAAGACCTCCGAGAAGACGGTCCTCGACGGGGTCAACCTCAATGTGAAGAAGGGGGAGATCGTCGGTATCCTCGGAGGAAACGGAAGCGGAAAGAGCACACTGCTGAAGATCATCTCCGGCATCATCGCACCTTCCGGCGGAGACGTCATTGTCGAAGGAAAGGTCGCAAGCATCCTGGAGCTCGCCGTGGGTTTCCATGACGACCTTTCCGGGATCGAGAACATATACATCCGTGCGAAACTGTACAACATCCCCAAGCACGTCATCGACGAAAGGCTTCAGGACATCATAGACTACGCGGACATCGGCGACTACATCTACAGTCCCGTCAGGACCTATTCGTCAGGAATGAAATCCCGTCTCGCCTTCGCCATTATGATCAACGTCGATGCAGACGTGTTCGTCATCGACGAGGCCCTCAGTGTCGGGGACTCCCGTTTCAACATGAAGACCACCGGTTTCATGAAGGGTCTCGTCATGAAGGGGAAAACCGTCCTCATCACGTCCCACAGTTCCTACACGCTCAAGAGCATCTGCAGCAGGGCTGTGATCCTCGAGAACGGGAAGATCGTCAAAGAGGGTATCCCCGAGGAGGTCTGTGCCGTCTACGACACCGTCGACCTGGGGACCGAGGAGGATGTCCGCAGACATGCGGATTACGGTATCCCTCTCGCCGAATACAGGATGTCCAAGCTCTGCAAGAGGGACGGCGAGCCCGAAAAGAGCGCGGAATGGCTCCAGAAGGCCGCCTTCTCCGGAAACCCCATCGCCATGACCGAATACGCGGAGCTCTGCATAGACAAGGGCGACATGGAAAGTGCCGAGAGGTTCCTGCTCATGGCCGCCAAACGCGGACACCGCGATGCGATGTGGAAATACTCCGTGCTCCACTCCGAATTCCAGGAGGACGACCTGGAGAAGACCCTGGAGATCATGTCACGCAAGGGAGACCATTTCGACGCCTACAGATACGCGGAATACCTCCGCATCGTGGCAAGGAACGAGGCCGGACTGGAGAAGGCGTATGCCGCCTACCGCACCGCCGCCGATATGGGTAACCTCGATGCGAAATACAGGGCCGCCGCCATGCAGATCAACGGAACGGGAACCGTCATCGACATAAAGAACGCCATCGCGGACCTGGAGGTCCTCGGAAACTACGGACACACGAAGGCCATGTCCGACCTTGCGAAGATCTACATGGACGGAAGGTACGTGAAACCGGATTTCGAGACCGGGTTCCAATGGACCCTTAAACTCGCCAACGCCGGGATCGCCGACAGTCAGTTCACCGTGGCCATCATGTACTCCAGCGGGATCGGGACCGAGGTGGACATGGACGAGGCCGACGCCTGGTTCAGGATATATGCGATCTCCGCCCTCGAAGGCCCCGTATCGGAGGCGTCCGAATCCGCCAAGATCATCGGATGCAGACTGCCTCTAGACAGTTTCAGGATCAACAACGTCCTCATCAAGGGATATTCCAAACGTGCATTGTCCGAGAACCTCACCACCATGATGGACACAAGCAAGGTGAAGAGACAGGACTACGTCTTCCAGCTCGCCAAACAGGCCGCATACACCTCTGGTAAGCCCCAGTCCTTCCTGGCGGACTGCTATTACAGAGGTATCGGGGTGGAAGCGGACCCCGCCAAGGCGTTCGAACTGTTCCACGTGGCGGCGGATTCCGGAAGTTCCAGAGCCATGATGACCGTCGCCCTGATGTACAGGTACGGGGTGGGGACCGAACGCGACATGGAGATGTTCGAAAGGTACATCCGCATGGCCGCGAAGAGGGACAATACCGTGGCCATGAACGTCATCGAAGAATGGAAGAAGAGCAACCAGGCCCGCCTGAAGAAAGTCGCCGACCCCCGCAAGATCAACAGAAGGAGGAACGGCGGACGTTCCGGAGGAAAATCCTGATGTGTCCCGTCGACAACGGGTTCGGCGACCTCGTCGTCAATCCCCCTGACGGACTGGACCCGAACTGGGTCCACGAGGCCCCTCCCCACGAGATCCGTCCCGAGGACGGTTCCATCATGGAGAACCTCCTGAAGGATGAGAAATGGGACGAGTTCCTCGACCATCTCATCTCCGACGTGGACGACCCCGACGAGATGATGCTCACCGAATCGTTCATCAGGACCAGAGGGTACCGCGACATCGTGGAAAGGCTCGTCGAAGGGACCTACGAGTTCCCCATCCCCACCAGGATCGAGATCCCCAAACCCGGTACCAACAAGACCAGGAAGGTCTACACCTTCAAGAGCTCCAAGAGCATCGCCGAACACACCGTGGTCAGGATGATCGCATGGCAGTTGAACAGGTACAGCTACCTGTTCTCCCCCAACCTCTATTCCGTCAGCGAGAACGACGGTGTCAGAGGGGCCATCAACACCATTATCAAGTTCCTCGGGAACGGGGACGAATACTGCTACAAGGCGGACCTCAGCGACTTCTTCAACTCCATCGACGTCAGCCTACTGTTCGACGAGCTCTACGCCCACATCGACGAAAGGGACCACGGTGCGATAAAGGTCCTGGAAAAGATCGTCATGAACCCCAAGGTAAGGGTCGTAAGGCTCAGCGATCCGACAGGGAAACCGTCCTATGACGACGATCTCGCCAAAGGGGTGATGGCGGGAATGCCTTTCGCCTCCTTCCTTTCCAACTTCTTCCTGCGTAACCTCGACTGGTTGCTTTTCCTCAACAGGATCCCCTTCTTCAGATATGCGGACGATATGATGGTGGTAACCAAGACCCCCGAGGAACTTGAAGATATCAAACAGTTCATCCAGGGCTATGTGGACGGCAAGAAGCTCATCCTAAACCCCAACAAGGTGTATACCTACGCCCCCGGGGAGGAGTTCATCTTCCTGGGGATCCGTTTCGACAAGGGTCAGACCACCCTGTCCGATGCCACCGTCAAGAAGCAGAAGGCCAAGATGAAGACTCTGGCCAAGAAGTACCGCAGGAAATACGAGGCGGGCAGGATGACGAGGGAGACCGCCATGGCGATGATGATCAGGGCCGTGAACAGCTACTGCTACGGAAGCGACGTCATGCCGTTCTGTTTCACCAAGATGTACTTCCCGCTGATCACCTCGTCGGAGAACCTGAAGATAATCGACAACTACACACAGGAATGCATCAGGTACGTGTACATAGGCAAGTTCAGACATTCCAACCGTGGAAAGCTGAAATACTACAGGTTGAAGCTTCTGGGATACCTGCCGTTGGTCAGTGCATACCGCATCTACAAGGACTTATATAGATACAAAAAGTTGAGATGAACGGAGGAGGTGCCGTAAGGCAGCCTACACTGTGTTCGGCATACGGGGTCTAATCCTCGTAGGCGGATCCGTATGTGAGACACAACCATAGTACCAGGATCATATGGGGTCTCGATGCCTCGGCATCAAGGACCATATGGGCTATTGCTGGGGGCCGCGGCGATCACTGCGGCCATATCGGCGATAGGGAACCTGTCGCATTACCATCACGGTTTTTACCGATAATGAAAAATCGAAAGATTTCCCCGAAAGGGGTCCCTCCTCTGCCTTTGTACATTTCTGTCAGGGAATAAATAGACAGAACGCATCCGACCTGCATGGGCTGTTTCAGAAAAACAATGGCGGTCATGGCGGTTCTTGCCCTGATCCTGTCATCTATAGCTATCATCGGTCAGGGAGACCGCGCGGACGCCGCAGGTCCTGTGTATTACGACGCCGAAGTGACCCCGTTCACGTTCCCCGAATGCGAAGGGACCCCTGTCCTCGAGGCACTGGAACATGCCGAAAAGACCATCGATGTCTCGGTATATCTCCTCACCAGCGTATACGTCCTCTCCATGCTCATCGAGAAACAGTCCCAGGGCGTGAAGGTACGTGTGCTGATTGAGGGTCAACCGATCGAATACGACATCGGGACCTATGACGGGACGAGGATCTTCAGGAACCTCGTCGACGAGGGAGGGGAGGTCCACATCATCAACTACAAGGGATGTGGGACGCAGACCTACACCAATCTCCACAACAAGTACGCCGTGATAGACGGTGAGACCGTGGTCCTCACTTCCGAGAACTGGACCGCGACCAATTTCAGTTCCCACTCCGAGAACAGAGGGTGGGGTGCCGTCATAAAAAGTACCGGATACGCACAGTACATGGGGTCCGTCTTCGACAACGACTTCGACGAGTCCCGTACCGACGTGAAGAGGTTCACGGACGTGTATCCCGAGCTCACCCCCTATACCGGGGAACTTTCCTACAGGTTCGGAAAATATTCCGCTCCCACATATACGGCCAAGGTCAGCCCCGCGGTCACGTTCGACAACGCCTCGGTACAGCTGAAGGCCCTCATCTCCTCGGCCACCGACAGACTTTACTCCGAACAGCTGAACATCACCGATTCCTTCATCGACATCCCTGTGGACAACCCCTATGCATGGATGCTCGAAAGGGCGGATGCAGGGATAGACACCCGTCTGGTCCTGAACACCTACTATGATACCTCCGACGACCACAGGTATGCGGAGAAGGTGAAGTACATCAACGACAACACGCCCATCATCGCGTCCGGTTCCCCCGAAGGCGACCACGGCCTGATCCACAACAAAGGACTCGTGGTGGACGACAGGACATGGGTCGGGTCCATGAACTGGACCGTGGACTCCATCAACGACAGCCGCGAGGCGAACGTGATCATACAGTCCCCGAAGGTCAGCGACTTCTATGCCGAGACGTTCCTGCTGGACCTTTATTCGGGATACGTCCCCGGCGGAGGGAAAGAGGTCCGCAAGGTCACCTATACCGTCGACGGAAAGGAGACCGCCCTCAACCACATCAAGGGCGACAGGGTGGTCCTTCCCGACGACCCCGTCAAAGGACCGGAATCCGTCTACACCTACACCTTCTCCCATTGGGACGGTTACACCGAAGGGATGGTGGCGGACAAAGATGTCGTACTTACCGCAGTATTCGACAGGCATGACGCATTGGACGATAACCCCTGGTTCGCATACGTCATCATCGTGTTGGCGGTCATCGCGGCTTTGACGCTCTGCACCTGGTACGTCAGGCACGGCAGGGACCGATCGTCCTGACCGGAAACCTGTGCATGGCCCGGAACGGGATCGATGATGCCCGTTCGTCCGTAAGGCATCGTCGACACGTCCGATATATAACGGAACCCCCTCGGAAATATAACAAAACAATAAATCCATAACCGCATACGAAGTCGATTACGGATGCATACTTGTTATATGTCCAAGTTCTCTATTAATATTATTGGACACATAACCTTACACATCAGTCGGATGGCAAGAAGATGTTGATAAGTCTGCACATTACACATTCTTCAGCGGGTGGAATGACCTGCCTAAACGATATCATCTCCGGGATCACGGATGCGGTGAACCAAGAACTTTCCAAAAACAAAGATGTCGAGGAATATGTGGTCATACGCACATGCAACCGTCTCGAGGCGTATATCTCTTCCAAGAACAACGTGAACATGAAAGCCGTATTGGATTCCCTGGTGAGGAAGAACGTCACCTTCGCCGACAGGGAGTTCTGGTACATCCTCGAAGGAAAAGCCTGTATCAAACACCTGTTCACGGTCATATGCGGTATCGACTCCCTTATCGTGGGAGAGGACCAGATTCAGCACCAGACCAAGGACTCCTTCGCACAGGCACAGAAAGAAGGACATGTGGGAAAGGTCCTCTACTCCCTTTTCAACAACGCCATCATTGTGGGAAAGAGGGTCAGGACCGAGACCGACCTCAACAAAGGGGCAGTGTCCGTCGGATACGCCGCGATCGAGCTCGCACAGGAGAAGATCGGGGACCTCGACGGAAAGGACATATCCATCATCGGTGCGGGGGACATGGCAGGTGTCATCGCCAAGAACCTCGTAGGGAAAGGTCCACGTACAGTGATCGTCTCCAACAGGACCTTCGAAAGGGCGCAGGAGCTCGCAAAGGAGCTCGGCGGTACCGCCATCAACCTGAACCGCCTGGAAGAGATCGTGTCCAAGAGCGACCTCGTGTTAGTGGCCACCTCTGCAAGGCACGACGTCGTCACCAAGGACCTCGTGGAATCCGCCATGAAGACCAGACCGGAAAAACCGCTTCTTCTGATCGACGTGTCCGTACCCACCAACATCGGAAAGGACGTCGTCGAGATACCCAACGTTTCACTTTACACCATGGAGAACCTCGATTCCATCGCGGCGAAGAACGTCGCCAAGAGGAAGGACGAGATAGTATCCGCACAGAGGATCATCGAGCAGGAGATGAAGAAGATCGAGGACGAGGAGAAGGTCAAGGTCGCCAACGAGACCATCCGCGACATCGGCATCCTCTGCGAGAAGGTTCGTCAGGAACAGGTCGAGACCGCCAAGCTCCGTATCAACAGCACGGAGCCCGAGAAGGTCCTCGACGACATGTCCAAGGCGATCATCAACATGATCAGTGCAGAAGTCATCAAAAACCTCAGAAAAGCGGCGATGGACGGAGACATATCCACCATCGAGGCTGTGAAAACCATTTTCGGACTTGACAAGGAGTGTTAACCATGTTTCCTCAGACCAGATTGAGAAGGCTCAGACAGAACGACAAGATCAGGGACCTGGTCTGCGAGACCCGCCTGGATCCCGCCAATTTCATCCTCCCCATGTTCTTCGACGAGAACATAGAGAAAGACATCACCACCGACTCCATGCCCGGGATCCCCACCCACCCCCTTTCGGGATACGAGGACATGGCGAACAAGATCGAGGAAAGCGGGGTCAGCTCCGTCCTCCTTTTCGGTGTACCCAAGGTGAAGGACGCCGTCGGTTCCCAGGCCTATGCCGACGACGGTGTCGTACAGAAGGCCATCAGGGGACTCAAGGAGAACTCCGACCTGCTCGTAGTGGCGGACCTCTGCATGTGCGAGTACACCGACCACGGACACTGCGGTATCCTCTGCGACTGCGGTGCGGTGGACAACGACAAGACCATCGAGCTCTATGGAAAGATCGCCGTCTCCCAGGCGGAGGCCGGAGCCGACATCATCGCCCCCAGCGGAATGATGGACGGACAGATCATGTACATGAGGGACGCCCTCGACGACGCCGGGTTCAAGAACGTACCCATAATGGCATACTCCGCGAAGTACCAGAGCGCCTACTACGGACCCTTCAGGGACATCGCCAACTCCGCCCCCGGAAAAGGAAACAGGGCAGGATACCAGATGGCCCCCGCAAACAGGAGGGAGGCCCTCAGGGAGATCGAGAGCGACATCGAGGAAGGGGCGGACATCATCATGGTGAAACCCGCAGGACCCTACCTCGACATCATCAGGGAGGCCGCCGACAGGTACCCCGTGCCCATCTGCGCCTACCAGGTCTCCGGAGAGTACTCCATGATCAAGGCCGCGGCCGCCAACGGATGGATCGACGAGGACAGGATCATGATGGAGTCCCTACTCGGCATCAAGAGGGCTGGGGCAGACATGATCATCACCTACTACGCCGAGAAGGCCGCAAGGATGCTCAGGGGGCAGTGAACATGCGCCGCAGCAACTCCCAGAACATGGCCGAGGAACTCATCGGCATCACCCCCGGAGGGGTCTCCAGTCCCGTAAGGGCGTTCAAACCCCATCCCGTCGTCATGGACAGCGGTTCCGGATGCATGATCACCGATATCGACGGAAACGAGTACGTCGACCTCTGCATGGCCTACGGTCCCCTCATAGCGGGTCACTCCCACCCCCGTGTGGCGAAAGCCGTAAGGGACCAGACCAAGAAAGGCAGCGTCTTCGGAGCACCCTCCGTCCCCGAGACCGAGCTCATAAAGAAGATAACCTCCACCGTCCCCTGTGCCGAAATGTGCAGGCTCGCCGTCTCCGGTACCGAGGCCACCATGCACGCCATCAGGCTCGC
>JAKSHW010000071.1 GCA_024399195.1 archaeon
CTGCAGTCCCTGAGGCTGCGGTAGACCACTCCCATGAGCCCGGGGAACTTCTCGTTGTCTGCCATGGTGACGGGATAGTCCACCGGGTGGGTGTGGTCGTAGTAGACCAGGAGGGACTGGATGGGGAAGACATCGACCCATGCGACGTAGCTGTACGAGAAGAACCTGTACTTCCTCCTCTCCAGGGAGGGTTTGACGAAGTAGCAGTCCCTCCTGTCGGTCATCATATACCTTTCGAGCTTGTCTATGTCCGAGATGAACATGCGGAAGTCGAAGTCATCGTCCCAGGGAATGAAACCGTGGTGACGTACACATCCCAGGAGGGTACCTCCGTCGGCGATGGGTCTGACCCCCGCCTTCTCACATACATCCAGGAAATCCTTGAGAAGACCGAGTTCGGCCTTATGGACGGGTTCGATACCGGTTTCCAGTCTGGGGAATCTGACGAAGACCTTTTTGGCCACATCGAGCGACGAATAGTCGCACAGTGCGGAGCATATGTCGTACTTTCCTTGCAGATCCGATTCCTCGGCCATCATGTCGTCCATGTATTTCACGGCCCAGGGCTTCCTTCTGGAAGCGGCGTCCCTCATGGTTTCGATGCACACTTCGTCGAGTCCGCCCATACGTTTTCTGAGCTCGGCCGAACGGATCTCCCTGGCGACGGTGTCTTTCCCGTATTCCAACGCATCTACGGCATCCCGGTATCTGTCCGATGCCTCGTTATCTATGATGCAGTCCACGAACTGTGTCCAATTGGATCCCATATCCTCCGAGAACAGTTCCAAGGCGCGTGCGATGTCGACCGAAGTGCCGATACCCTTGCCGTACATGGTACCAAGACGTTTCGATGCGCCTACTATCCCCAATTCATGGAATTTCAGACAGTCTTCGAAGGCCGTGGGGTAGAAATCGGCTATTTTCAAGGAAACGGCTCTGTCTATGTATGCGAACCTGTACTTCTCCGTGTCGAAGGAAAGTTCACGGAGAAGGAGCATGGCGTTGTTGATGTTGCGTTCGAGGACGTAACCGTCGATAAGGGCGATGGCAAGACGGTACTTCACCTCGTTGTCGGTCTTGAAGTAGCGTAAGGCGAGATCGATGGACTCGTGGATGCATTCGATGGTGGCCAGATCCCTCAAAGCATCGTATAGTGCGGCGGCGTATTTGGGATCTGCCGCACAGGCTTTCCTGTACCAGTTCACGGATTCGAAACGTTTTGCACGCCAAGATATGTTCTTGTATGCGGCGAGCTGTCCCATACGGGCCATAGCGTCCGCATCGCCTTCGTTGGCAAGTCTCTCTACTTCCAGCATTATGCTTTTGGTGCGTTCCTTCTTAGGTACATATACCATTTACGCCACTTTCCGTCCGACCCCATGGACGTCTAGGTAAATATCATATCGGTCATGTTCCGAAAAACGTCACGACCGCTGGACGGAACAGTCATCTGCATTCCTTATCGTATCTGATCTTGTCGAGGATCTTCCCTGCCCAAGAAACCCTGGTCTCGGTGCCGGACAAGAGCTTCTCCGCCCTCTCCCAGTCTTTCTCCACACCTTTTCCCAGATAGTACGCTTTACCGAGACGGGCCTTGAGCCATACGCTGTTGGGATTCCTTTTCAACGCGGTCTCGGCGGATACGACCATTTCCTCCAGTGATTCCTTCGTTCCGATGGACCACAGCACATCGAAGAACATCTGTTCGTATTTCACGGGTCTTTTCGCCTTACGGAGGTATTCCGCCGCCTTCGTTTTGCTCTTCTTCACTCCGTACCCTTTGTAGTAGGCTCTTCCGATGTATATCGCAGCAACCTCTTCGGGAAGGGTCTGCAGGATCTCGAACGATCTCTTCAGAGAATCCTCCGTGCCTGCCTTCACCAACGAGTTCACAAGTGCTATCGATTCATCCGTGTCTGCCCCTGTCGTCTCCACAGGCGTCCCTTTCTCGGCCTTCGTCTCCCACGTCTTCGCCGATTCCGCATCTCCCGCTTCCCTGTAGCGTTCTGCGACCTTGAGGATGTATCTTTTCCTGTCGGTCACTCCGGTCGATCTCCTGTACGCCTCGATGTTCCATCTTGCCACGGTATCGCCTACATGTCCTTTCGGTTCCGAAGGTAACATGTACCATCTTCCATAGAATGAGGTCAGAACGGCTTCGGGGTCGTTGGGGATGTTGACGGATACGCCGCACAGTTCCGTCTTCGACAGGGGGAACAGCTCCTTCTCGGTGAAGTACGATTTGCATGCGACCGGTTGGGAGTCCCTCCTGACCCTGTAGAGGACCTTCTCTATCGACGGGTCATCCTCGGACATCACCCTGTGTCCGACCGCCTGTGCGATCCCGTCGCGGTACACCAGCGATTCCAACGGGAAGATGTCTATCCACCCCCCGTGAAGTATCGAATAGAACTTGTAGTAGCCTCCATAGACGTAGGAGTCCATGATATAGTGGTCACGGTCGTTCTCTGAGAGGAACCTTTTCATTTTTTCTATATCGTCTACGAACATACGTACGTCGATGTCGTCGTCCCATGGTACGAAATTCCCATGTCTGACGATCCCTAGGAGATTGCCTCCGTCTATCAGGGGCTCGATGTCCAATTCGTCGCAGTATCCGTTCAATGCGTTCAAGAGTGCGAGCTCCACTGTCTGTTGGTCTTTCCTACCAAGGTCCTCGGGGTAATGTCTCAAGACTTCGAGACAGGTCTTCTTGTCGGCACAGTCGGAGAATACCGAATACACATCGTATCTCCATTCGTCGTCGTCCTTCAGGTCGACGATACGGGTCATGTCTTCTTCCGCCCATGGCCTCACGGACCTTGCGGCGGACCCCATATGGTCGATAGCCGATTCCATGTCCCCGTCGGAATATGCGATCCTGGCCAGAACGATGTCCCTCTTGGAGGAACTTTTTTCACCTAGGGCCTCTAACGCCTTCTCCAGGTCGCCCGCCTCCATATAGCAGTCTGCCGCATCTTCGGTCTTTCCATATTTGGCATACAGGGTGGCGGCCTTGCCGAGGTCTTTTCCCGTACCTATGCCTTTGGAGTACATCTTGGCGAGCAACGGGCCGCGTTCCTTCCATTTCATCGAAGTGCATACTTGGAACGCCTCCTTGTACAGGGCGGGGATCTTCAGGGCGAGGACGGCCTCTATGAACTTTATCGCGTAGCGTTCGCTTTTAGGTATTATAGTCCTCAGAAGTTGGAATCCCGCATCCAGGTTGCGTTCGATACCGTATCCGAAAAGATATGCGGACGCCCTGCGCAGTATCATATCCGCATTGTTGCACGGGGAGGTGAACACTATCGATACGGCCTCGTCGATATCCTCCCTGCCATGTCTCTTCCTCAGGTCGTCGTACAGGGCGACATATGCGTCCGGGGACACAGTGCATGCCGCACGGTCGAGCTCTATGGCCGTGTCCATGCTCTTCTTGACATCTTTCCCTTTGCGGTAGTCCTCGGCAAGCGACAGTATCCCTTTGTAATCCTTTTCAGATAAAAGTCCGTCCACAACCGCTTTAAGGGATCCGTCCACAGTATCTACCGTCGTTCTGTATTTTAGGGGATGTACTAATACCTCGTGCAACGTCCCGTCTATTAATAATCTCCAGAAGGTTATATAGTCACATTATTAAGGGAGGGAGATATGCTACCCATCAGGTAGTAACTCATGATTTCCAGAAGATGTATCGACCCTGTGGCTAGGAGAAGCGAAATACTTTCAGGAACCCTTCTCAACGAGATCCTCGGATTCAATTACTGTCCTGTCTGCGGGAACACCGCCTCGTTCGACGTCTATTCCGACAGGAAGAAGGCACTCTGCAAGAACTGCAACTCCCTGGAGCGTCACAGGACCGTGTTCGCCCTGATCCAGGAGACCTTCACGACCTGCAACGACACCTCCGTCCTCTACATCGGCGAGGACTACATTACCTCCACATACCTTTCCAACCAGTACAACGCGGACACAATCAAGGTGGACCGCAGCACCGACAGTTCCGAGATCGCCATCCCCTCTAAGAAGTACGACCTAGTCGTCCTCGGCGACATCGTCGGACACGTCCCCGACCTCGCCGCGTTCCTCGACAAGGTCAAGGACTGCGTGGCCAAGAAGGGCTTCCTGTTCATGTACAGCGTCCTCGAAGAGGACAACACCGTCCGTGAAGTACCTTCCGACAACCCTCTTGTGTATTACAAAGACGCGGTCAGGACCTACAGCGAGGAGACCTGCATCTCCGAGATCTCCAAGGTCTTCGACGTGGAGGTCGCCACCGTCAAGAAGTGCTTCTCCGAGGGTCAGGTCAAACTGTTCTCCATCAGGAACCGTTACAACTACTACATCTGCAAGGTCCAGTGAGGACGTATCCGTATGGCGGTCGGTCCGAAGCTATCCGTTATAGTCCCTATATACCAATGCGAGGAGTACATCGACGAATGTCTCAGGAGCGTCCTGGACCAGTCGTTCAGGGACTTCGAGGTGCTCTGTGTCTACGACGGGGAGAAGATAGCCGGATCGAACGCCGAGAAATACGCGGAAGACCCCCGGGTCAGGTTGATAGAGAAGGAACACGGAGGTCTTTCCGACACAAGGAACGTCGGTTTCTCCTATGCGACCGGCGAGTACATCTACTATCTGGACAGCGACGACTACGTCTCGGAGGGTTCCTTCGAAAGGATGGTCGGCCATATGGACGACCGTTCCCTCGATGTCCTTATCTTCGATGCGGAGACGTTCATAGACGGTTCCCCCGAGAACAAGGAGAACGAGAACCGTTACCGCAGGAGGGTACCCATCACCACCGTGGTGAAAGGGTCCTTCCTCATGGACACCATGTACGCCAACGACGTCTACCGTTCCCCCGTGTGGCTGCTGTGCATAAGGAGGTCCTTCTATCTGGAGAACGGGCTCACGTTCCTCAAGGGGATCCTCCATGAGGATGAGCTTTTCACATACCGCTGTATGACCTGTGCAGCCCGTGCGATGTGGGTAGACGAGGTGTACAACATGCACAGGGTCAGGGCCGGGTCCATCATGACCTCCGGTTTCACCCACCGCAACATCGACGGATACCTGCGGGTGTATGCGGACATTCTGAGGTTCAACGTGTCCGAAGGCAGACCCGAGGACAACAGGGGGAGGATGACCGACCGTATCGCCAAACTGCTCATGAGCAGGTACGGCAGGATAACCTACAGGGAGAAGCAGAAGGTCTCGCCCCTGTCGGAGGAGGACTACCGTACCATCATGGAGTACGGAGACCTGGACGTGGTCAACGACACCTCTCTGCTGAACTCCATGGTCCCTGTGGACAAAGGACTGGAGGAAAGGCTGTCGGAGTATACCGACCGTCCCGCCGTGTCGGTGGTCATGCCCGTGTTCAACGCGGAGGACTACCTGAGGGAGACGTTGGACGACATCCTCGGACAGAGCGTGTCCGAGATCGAGCTGATCTGCGTGGACGACGGTTCTACCGACGGTTCTTTGCAGATCCTCGAGGAATACTGTGCGGAACATCCGAACATGAGGCTGTTCCGTCAGGAGAACCTTTTCGCAGGTGTGGCACGCAACACCGGTCTGGAGCATGTCAGGGGGGACTATGTGATCTTCCTGGACTCGGACGACCGTTTCGACCACAGGATGATCGAGTTCGCGTTGGGGTCTGCCTTGGAGAACGGTTCGGACGCCGTCATATTCGAGGCCGACACCTTCGATTCCGAAACCGATGTGTACGCACCGTCCAGGTGGCAGTTCAGGACCGACCTGCTGACCGATGATGTGTTCTCCCCAGACGACCCGGGGGTCAACCTGTTCCAGATAACCACCGGTGTTCCATGGAACAAGCTTTTCCGTACAGAGATGGTAAGAAGGAACGGTCTCAGGTTCCAGGAACTGCAACGTTCCAACGATGTGTATTTCGTCCTGTCCGCCCTTTCCAGGTCCGAACGCATATCCGCCGTACGCAAGGTGCTCGTCCATTACCGCAAGAACAACGTCCACAGTCTCCAGGGTACCAACTCCAGGACGCCTCTGGATTTCTACCATGCGTTCCTGGCGGCCAAGAAGAACCTCATGGGGTCCCGCAGCTATGTGTTCCTGAAGAACTCCTTCGTCAACGCATGCATAAGGAACTGCGTCAACAACTACGATAAACAGGGATCCGTAGAATCGGCCATGGTCCTGCTGGTCCATTTCAAGGAACACATCTTCGACGAGCTCGATGTTTTCTCTGTCCCCGAGGATTCGGTGTTCTACCCGGACGACCTTGACACCTTGAAGAGGATGGATTCTCTGCCGGTGTTGGAGTACCTGAGGTCCACCGGACGCACCACATATTCGGAGGCGGGTCACGTTCCTTCGGATAAGGTTGCACGCTATCTGGAGGATTACAGCAGGGCATGCCGTTCGGGCGAGATCGCTGTCAATGCGGACAGGTCCGAGGAGTTGGAGAGGATGGCCGTCACCCTATGCCCTTCGATGGGCCGTGGCGTGCGGGTGCCTTACAGGGAGCGTCTCACCGGGCTCATAGATGACTTCGGACGGTCCGATGGCGTGACCGGTGCCGACGGGTTCGTATCGGGATGTCTAGACCTGTTCGGTTCGCTGTCCGATACGGATTCCAGGATAGGGTTCCTCGTCCACCTGAAATACGACGCCCCCGACGTGATCGGTCGTGTCTCGGCGGAGGACGTTACCGATGGGGACGCCTTCGGAAGGTTCTCCAGGATGACCGGTACGGACATTCTGGATTTCCTGGCGGATGAAGGTTACATTACGGACGGTCCCGCCCCCGATATGGACGTTGCCGTGTTCCTCAGAGATTATTCCGTATGCTGCAGGGACGGTACGGTCATGAAAGACACCGGCAGGTCCCTGGCGGTCATGAGGGCAGCCGTTAAGTTGGACCCTTCATTGAAGTACGGTCTCTGCGAGGCGTTGGTCGAGGTGCCTTCGGCCGACAATTACAACGAGGCCCGTGACCTGGTGTCCGAACTGGAATCCGAGGGTGCGGACGTCGGTGCATTGAAGGCCCGTGTGAACCTCGGGCTGAAGGACCTTATCAAGGGGAGCCACAACATCGGGGATACCCTGGAACTTGTGCGGCATACCTACGAGACCGGTACCAGGAAGGAGATAAGGGCCGCATTGAACAGCATACGCCATGAGACGGACCCTGCCGCGGTGGAACTGTTCATCAGGGCCTTCGTGGAGAACAAAGGCAACGTGGACCTCGAAGAACTGAACAAGGTCTTCGACGAGGCTTTCGAGTACGGGGGTCTGGGTGCCAAGGATAGGCTCATCACGGCCGCCTGGAAGGCGGACGACCCTTCCCTGCGTGTGATCGCACTGCGTTCCGCGATGGAGATCGGGTCAGATACCGCCCTGAAATGCATAGCGGAGGCCCATCTCGACGGGAAAGGTCTGAAAAAGGACCCGCAGGCCGCTTTAGACCGTCTGAACATGGTCTCCGACCAGGACTCGGTCATCGACCTCAAGGTCAGGGCCATGTGGGAGATGGACGACCCCGAGACTGACAAGAGACTTTTCGGCATGCTGAGGAAATACCTCGCCGGAAAGAAGAAAAGCAAACTGTACTACTATCTCGGGCAGATGTTCCTCTACGGCAGAGGTACAGTCCTGAACAAGGTCCTTGCCGTGGACGCATTCTCGAAATGCAGTCTCCAGGAGGCCCAGAAGGAGATATACAACCTTACCTCCGATACCAACAACGCGGAGATGAACGCCGTCATGTTCGACATCTACTCCGATTCGGCCGACCGGGGGGACATCGTCAGCACCGCCCGTCTCGCCCATCTGTACCATGTGGGCAGGGGTACCGACAAGGACCTGAGGAAAGCGGCCGAACTTCTCAGGAGACCTGGTGTCAACAACACCCCTTGGACCCATTGCGAGCTGGCGGACATCCTCTGGGAGATGGACACTCCCGAGACCGACAGGGAGATGTTCGACATGGTCTCGAAATATGTTGACGAGACCGGGGACAAACCATGTACCGCCCGTCTGGGCAGGGCGTATCTCCTGGGGAGAGGTGTGGAGAAGGATCTCGGTAAGGCGGAGGAGCTCCTTCTGGCATCCGGTGTCAAGGATATCAGCTATTGGACGTACAACGCCCTGATGGACGACATCTCCCCCGAGGCCCGCAAGGTGATGTTCGATACCGTCCTCTTCGGTGCGGAGAACGGGGACATGCTCTGCATGGCCCGTGTCGCCCACATGTACCGTATGGGTATCGGTGTGGAGAAGGACCTCCATCTCGCAAAGGAATGGATGTCCAAGGCCATTCCCCGCGGGGATGCGTGGATCAAGGAAGAATATAAGCTCATATCGAAGGAGATAGAACTTTCCAGGTCGGACGAGGAAAAGATAACCATAATGGTGAAGAAGGTCCTGAAGAAGAGGTCCGACTCGGCCTTGTTGGGTCTGGCCGGCATTTTCGCCACAGGCAAAGGGGACGATTCCGATTTTACCGTGCTCCTTCCTATGTTCCTTTCGGTGGAAAAACTCCCCTTGGACGTCAGGTTGGCCCTTCTGCTGCGTGACGGTTCACCCGGTAGCCGCAAGGAGGCGTATTCAATCTTGGAAGGGATCGACCAGACGAAGTACGATGTCGACGGTCTTCTCGCCCGTATGTACAACGACGACCTGTTCGAGGGAAAGAACCCCGTCAAGGCGTTCAACTACTACCGTAAAGCCGTGGACTCCGGTCATGAAGAGCTCCGTATCGAACTGTTGGACCTGATGCGTTCGTTCGACGACCCCCGTTCCGACAGGGAGTATATCGCACGTCTGAACGCCTACGATCCCGTCAAGGATCCCGCCATAAGGGTGCGTCTGGGAATGGCGTACTATACGGGGAAAGGTGTGGCACAGGACATGGAGAAGGGCAGGGAACTGATGGACTCCGCGGTAAGGCAGGACCCGTCGTTGGCGGGTCTGAGGGATTCGGTCCTAGGTTGACTTTTTCTTCTTGGATTCCCTGATCGCCTTCTGGTATGAGAATATCCACGGCAGACGTTTTATCGACATGGCCCTGTCGAAACAGGTCTTCGCTTTCCAATACGACTTCGGCCTGCCGATCCCATGGAAATGGAGTATTCCCATGCGTCCGATCGCCTCGGGGTCGTCCGTTTTCATCCCATTCTTAAGGAGCCCTTCCATCTCCTCGTCGTGGTCCCTCGTCTCGAGGTACAGGTCGAACAGCGTCAGCTCCGAACCTTTGACCCCTTCACGGTATGCTTCCGTTATGAGCTGTCCGGCTTTGACAAGGTCCTTTCCGCAACCCCTTCCGCGGAGGTTCATCCTGCCGAACCTCAGTCCAAGCCCAGGTAGGTCGGTGAACCCTTTGACGATGCCCATCAGTCTGTCGTCGTATCTGCGAGCCTTGTCGTTCCAAAGATAGTCGAAGGTTTCGATACGATGGTCGGGCGAACCTTCTCTGAGGGATTTCTGCATGAACTCCGCGGCCTTGTCGGACATCCCGTCGATCCAGGTCATGGCGGAGTAGCACCTTCCGAGGTAGAACTCCGATCCGTCATCGGGATGTTCAAGGACATACCTTTCTATCTTTTCCCGCAACTGGGGATGTTTCCTCGGATATTCGTAGAACAGCTTCTTTTTGGCGATATCGAGTTTTCCGGAGCATTCCATGAGGCATTCCATGGACCTCTCCATGCTTTCGGGCACATTGTCCCCGTTCTTGTACATAATAGACAGGCGGTACATGGCCAAGGGGTCGGTCTTGCTGTCGATTATCGTCTTCATGCAGAGGTAGTTGTGTACCTGTTGGCTCCTTTCGGCCCACAGTTCGTTGATATAAAGGACGAATTTCCCTATGTCCGGATCGTCAAGGTTGTCCGCGACATGGTCTATCGTAGGGAAAAGCTCCCGGTAATCGGATGAACGGTGTGGGTCCCACATCCCGTCCACGTTTATCGACGGTGCCGCCCTGTAGAGCCATATGTGCAGGTCGTCCTTGGACGCGAGTCCGTATCTCGGAACGATCCCCAGTTTTTCGGAAAGCCTGTGCAACGGAGGGCCGTCCTCTCCGGACAGTGCGTTAACGATGATCAGATGTCTGCTCCTGCTTCCGGATATGGCTTTTGCCATGTCGCAGCGGTCCGACATTTCGGGGGAGTCCACCATGCAACCGATCTTCTCCTCCAGTTTCCTCAGTGAACCGCTTCTGACACCTAGTTCTACCTGCGGGTTAACGGACACGGAGGTGGAACCGGGGATCATGGACGATACGAAAAGGGATGCGGTCC
>JAKSHW010000072.1 GCA_024399195.1 archaeon
CGCCGCAAGGCGGGGGACGCACCACCGAGCCGTGAGGCGAGGTTGAGATGGCCACCGTCCATTTCAAGATACTAAGGATTAACCCCTATCCGATAAAATTCAGGGATTTCTGACAGTCGTTTCATAACCCTAAGTCATCGTTATATTGTGGATAGGCCTTCCACCCTGTATGTCAGTCCCCCCTTTCAAGGTTAAAAGCAAGATCGGTGTTTTCGATGTGGTCGATGGAACCGCGTCGGCGAACGGTTGCGAACTATCGGTTTTCATCACCGAAACGGAGGGTTCTTTCGAATATTTCGCATCGTTCAACAAGACCCGTGCCGATGGGGAGGTGTCTGTTTCCAAGAACATGTCCGGTACAGTGCAGGACCTTGTGTTATTGTCCATGGTGCTTTCGGCATGGATGGACTCGTTTTCCGACGAGGTCCTCGATGATTATGCTGACGATGTGAAGTACTTCCAGACCACCAGGGGAAAGATCGCATATTTCTGCTATAACACCAACATCGATGCTATCCCTGTGATCTTTGTCCATGGGGGTCCTGGAGGGGACTGCAACCCTGTAAAGGGAAGACGTATGTTGTTGGACCATCCCGTCTATATGTACGATCAGATGGGTTGTGGAAGGTCGGATAAGATAGAAGACCTTGACCACTGGGGACTTCAGGAATATGTGGAAGAACTCGGACAGTTCATCGACGGAATGGGATTCGAAAAGGTCATTCTGATCGGTGCTTCCTGGGGTGCGGGACTTTGTGCTGCCTATGCGGAGTATTCCCACTGTGAGAAGATCACAGCCATGGTACTGCCATCTCCGTTCTTCGGTTCCAGATCCTGGGCTGACGACCAGTTGACCAATCTTAAGAATATCTCTCCTGAAATGTATGGGGAGATGCTGAAATACATCGAAACCAAGGACCTTGATGACAGATTCTACGAGATCATGGGCGAGTACTATGCCAATTTCCTGTTCTGCAGGTCCAAACACCGTGAGATTGCCATCGCCGCCGCACGCGAGGAATACCCCGATGTGTTCCTGAAACTGTGGGGCCCCATGGACATGGTATGTACCGGAAACCTGAGGGATTTCGACGTGGAGCCACGTCTTAACGAGATAGAAGTGCCCGTTCTTTTCCTCTGTGGTGATTCCGATGAGATCACCATAGAGACCATGAGACGTTACCAGTCCAAGGTCAAAGGATCGAGGTTCTCCGTCATACCTTTCGCAGGCCATGTGCTTGGGATGGAACAGTTCGATGCCTATCGTGAATGTATAAAAGCGTTTCTTGACGAATTCGGATATTAATGTATATTGTTATACATTGATGAATAAAAACGACTATATTAAATAGTTGTTAAGTACATGCCTTAGCTATGGCAATACCCAAAGACGCACGCATAGACCTGTCCCTTGAGGACATTCCTAAAAAATGGTACAACATGGCCGCGGACATCCCCGACCTCAAACCCATGATCCACCCTGCTACCAAGGAACCGGTCAAGGAAGAGGATTTCAAGGCCATTTTCTGTGATACCATCGTAAAACAGGAACTTTCCAAAGAGAGGTTCATCGATATCCCCGAAGAGGTAAGGACCGCTCTAGTCAACCTGAACCGTCCTTCTCCCCTTCAGAGGGCATACCGTCTTGAGAAATACCTGAAGACCCCTGCCAAGATCTATTTCAAGAGGGAGGATCTCAGTCCTCTCGGATCCCATAAGGGAAACACCGCCCTTGCACAGGCATACTACAACGCCAACTCCGGTATCCACACTCTGACCACCGAGACCGGTGCAGGACAGTGGGGAACCGCCCTTGCAATGGTCTCCAACCTCTTCGACATCAAGACCACCGTCTTCATGGTCAAAGGAAGTTTCATCGCCAAACCTCTCAGGAAGACCATCATCAACACCTACGGTGCCACCGTCTACGCATCTCCTTCAGAGTATACCGATTTCGGAAGGAAGGTCCTCAAGGAGCATCCTGAGACCTCCGGTTCCCTCGGTATCGCGATCTCCGAGGCATGCGAGATGGCCGCTAAGGACGAACACACCTGCTATGCTCTTGGAAGTGTCATGAATCATGTCATGCTCCATCAGACCGTCATCGGAGAGGAAGCCCTCAAACAGTTCGAGATCGGTGAGATCGAACCTGATTACATGATCGCATGTGTCGGTGGAGGAAGCAACTTCGCAGGTTTCACCTTCCCCTTCCTCAGGGAGAAGAAGAACGGAAAGTTCAAGGATGCAGAGGTCATTACCGTCGAACCCAAGGCAGCACCCACTCTCACCAAAGGTGAGTTCAAATACGATTTCGGAGACACCGCCGGAATGACCCCTCTCATGATGATGTACTCCCTTGGAAGCGAGTATATTCCCCCCTCCATCCATGCAGGAGGTCTCCGTTACCATGGAATGTCCCCTCTGGTGTCCGCTGTGTTCGATCATCATGATATCTCTGCTACTTCCTACGACCAGACCGATACCTTCCAGGCCGGTATCACCTTCGCACGCACTGAAGGTATCATTCCCGCACCTGAATCCTGCCATGCCCTCAAGTGTGCCATTGACAAGGCTCTCGAGTGCAAGGCCAAGAACGAGGAGAAGACCATCGTCTTCAATCTTTCCGGTCACGGACTTCTCGATCTCTACGGATACGAGCAGGCCCTCGACGGAACCCTGCCCCATTCCGGTCAGTGAAACCTTACAGGGCCTTCGGGCCCTTTCCTATTTGTTGAAAAATGAAAAATCGGCATGCAGGCCGGATACATGCCGATCGTTGTGGTGAAAACGTTTGTCATTGGTCTTTTTCAACCGTGCTTGGTTTTACAAGACCTTGTGATTTCTTTCCTCTGATATATCCTAACATACGTATCACTTCGATAAGTTATGGATGTATGTTCTTATATAATTAGGTTTTCCTAAATATTATGTTTAATTTAAAGTAATCCTAAATTAAATTGTGGAAGCCAAACGATTTTGGTAAATAGTTAAATGTACAATAAAATACAGGGTCATGAAATATTTCGTCGTGGAAGGGACTTTTACCAAACCTGTCGATATGCGTCAACCCGAGAACCAGGAGATTCTCAAGCAGCATCATGCTTTTTCCAAAAAAGGACTTGATGCAGGTCGCTTCCTATTCTTCGGACCCAAGGTCGGTGTCGGTGGAGGATTCTTCATCGCCAAAGCGGAAGAACAGTCCGTTATCGAGGACATGATGAAAGAAGATCCATTCGTCACAAACGGATTCGCCCAATATGCTGTAAAGGAATTCCGTATGTTCAACGGAGAGGAATCCGTAAAACCGTGGTTCGACTGAGTTTTTCCTGTCGGGGGATATCCCCGATTCTTTTCCGATCAGAGTTCGTCGGACTCTGTATCCGATCAGTTCAGGCCCAATACGGGATATAGCTGATGTTTTTCGGTGCAGCTGTTTCATCGAATACCTTGATGAATCCTTTCTTTTTTGCATCTTTGATGATACGTGATGATATGACGCTCCCTGAGTTGGAATCATCTATTCCGAATCTTGTTCTGAGGGATGAATTGGTCATACGTAGACCACGGGCGTACAATGCGCATGTGTGAAGATAATAGGATCAGATTTTGTCATCTGTAGACATTTCATTGAGTGATCTTTTTCCAGAAAGTACGACAGTGGTACTGTTTTCATCACATCTGACCATGGGGGATGGAAGGCGGTATTCTTCACATGATTCCACTACCCTGTCCCATCCAGAACCAAGTTCCTCACAAAGACCGATTCTACGCATAGTACGGGCGATTTTTTCATTCCTGGACACAGGGGTTGCATTGACGACCCTGTCGCAATCGATCAGCATTTTTCCAGGATTGTTTATCATCACTCTATCATTGAACACCTCTATGGATACGTTCATTCCTGTTTGTGTAAGGTCCTGGTGGATGATCGCGTTGGCGAAAAGTTCCCTTATCGCTATCGGGGGATATTCGTATCTTGTACGTCTTTCAGTCCCCTCGAATGTTTCTTGGGATGGCATTATACAGATATGTAAACCAAAGCGATTTCTTCCTCAGTGAAGTATATGAAAGAGGTTATGGGACAGGGTTCAGACCTACAGAACATCCTTCTTCCATTGTCTATCTACATTAAAAAAGATGAAAAACGACCTCGGTCCCAAGGAGAATCGTCATTTTCTGCCTTGGGACCCAGGTTTTCAGTTCATCTGAATCTTTGTCTTTCCGCAATCGTGTTCAGAACCGCGTCCAACAGTCTTACAGTTCCTCCAAGCCCTAATGCGGGTTCAGGGGATACACTGATGAACACATCACTCGGATACTCTATGACGAACGTACCTTGTGTGACCTTACGGGACATGGCGGACGCACAAAGTCCTCCAGATGCGATGAACACGTCGGTAGGGATATGCTCTGCATCCTCGGAGAACGGTACCTTAAGTTCCCTGAACCTTTCCAATGTCCTTTTTTTCTGAGGTGTGTCCGAAGGACAGGTTATCGCCGCAGGGACCATTCCCAGATAAGAATACAGGAAATCCGATACGGCATATGCGGTGGAACCGTCAGTGAACAACGAGAACGTACGCCCTTTGGGAAGTAGGTTCATCGATTCCATCAGCTGGAGCTTGGATGCGGTCCTCTTCCTCATTGCCTTGATCTTTTTCAAAGCCTTGGAAGGATCTTTTCCAAGTCTATCGCAAATGCCGCAGATCCAATGTTCCAACGATGCAAACCCTATTGGAACCTCTTCTGGTGATTTGAACGACGGAATACCATAGTCTTCCGTGTAGAATTCCGCTATGCGGTCTCCGTATTCGGGATATACAAGTACGTTTAGTTCGGCGGAGGCCGATCTTCTGATATCGTCCACATCCCATCCTGCACCGATGACGGTGTTGACCTTGATCCCGCAAAGTTCCAACAGTCCTTTCAGGTCGTCTATGGTATCTTCCCAGTTAAGGTGCATCATACCGATACCTACAAGGTTGACTCCCTCTCTTTTTTCGGATTTTTCAGGTTTTACGGTCTTCAATATGGCCAAAATGCCGTCCTGGAACCCTTCTGCACAGCTTCCCGTATATCTGCAGTGGTCTATGGCCACCGTAGGGATATCCCCTTTGATATCGGATATGTCTTCTCCGATGAGGGATGCGCCGGGGGTGTTTATTATCCCGATCAAGGAAGGGGACATCGAACCTACTTTTCCATAGAGGTCTTCCAATCTGTCCATGGCGCCGGTCACGAACATTCCCATATCGAGATATGTGCAAGGCAGGCGGGGTTGGGCGAAGAAATACCTGTCACTGAAAATAAGCAGGTTACGTGCATTAGGTTTCTGTCCTCTGTCACGGAACATGTTCTCGGACACGGATGCAGGATAGTATTTGCATCCGGTAGGTCCGTGTACGATCGTGTACGAATCCTCTACTCCTTCAAGGGCCATCATCAGACCCAGGAGACTTTCCGGGCGGTCGTTTTCAAGCGACATCTTCTCTCCATCCTTCGTTCTTAGGGGCGATCATCCCTCTTATCCAATCTTCTGCCAATGCCCTTCCCGCATAGGGGTCGGACGAGGCTGCACATGGTAATCTCGATTGGTAGATCGAACTGTCTATATCCGCTTTCGATATGGTCATCAGGATATCGGGATGTGCATTTTCTATCTCTTTCATTGCCCGGGGTACATCTTCGAAGTGTATCTCTTCCAATCCTTCGCTACATTTTCCAGGTTTGAGTTGATCTGTATAGTCCGGACGTCTAAGTACAAATCCTTTTAACAAGTTCATTTCGGATTGTTCTACTGCTTCCATTACCCAGTCTGAGTCTCCGCTTATGGTCAGGATGCAGCAGGTTTTACCTTTCAGGATGGTTTTAGGATACTCCATCAATGATGTAAATTTATTTTTGATTTTCTGAACGACCATTTCCGCCCTATCCTGTATGCCGAAATACTCCCCTACGCATCTGATCCAGTCGCTGGAACCGCCTATTCCGCCCCTCACAGGTACGGTAAGCGTTTCCATACCGTACTCGTCCTTCAGGAACATAGCGATCCTGTCGCAGAACGAATCAGTGCTGAGGTTGAGGTTAACCGCCGCACAGGACACATCCTTCAGTCCGACCACATCTGTAATTCCAGGGAGGATGCAGTTCACGGTGACGCCCAGGTCGTTAAGGAAACCTTCCACCTGGGAGATCTCGCTCATACTGTAGCTTGAAAGGGTCTTGGCCCCCAGAAGGTTGACCGACAAAGGTTTCTTCCCGCCTGGTACGGAGAACTTGCGGGTGAGTCCGATGGCCGCATCGATGGTGCCCTGCATGAAATCGCCGGTGGCGTTACCGTCCTCTTTCAGAACGGCTATCTTTACATCGGGGTGTGAACTCTCTATGCCTTCGCATACGCCTGTGACGTCGTCTCCGATGATCCCGGGCGGGCATGCGGTGATGACGACGAAGTTCTTCCTGCCTTCCGATACAAGTCTTTCCAACAGGTTCCTGAGCCTATCGTTTCCTCCGAAAACCATTGTGCTTTCGTCCATGTCCGTACAGAACACGTCGGGGTCTTCGAACACGGGTATGGTCTCATTGCCTCTGCTCATGGCACCGCGTACACAACAGGAATCCAACTGGACGGTGAAGTGGGCACAGCTTTTGGGGGCATGGAGGACGGTGGTAAGTCCTTCGATGGATGTGCATGCGGAGGATGCACCTGAGAACGCACAACCGTGGACGGCCTTTCCGTATTCCAGGTTGCCTGCGGTGTAGGGTTCGTTCTTCGGAACGATCTTCTCTCTGATAACCGCTTTTTTGGCTGTTACAGTGGCATCGCTTCTTCCCAGGATGAGGTTTTCCAGTTCGTCCTCTTTCAGGAATTTTGCGGTATGTCTCTTCCCTTCGATGACCTTTCTTGCCAGGTCCCTGTACTTTTCGGCCTCTACGGAGTCGGGGAAGGTCTCGACGACCGTTTTTCCCTGTCTCTCCGCTTCCATGAAAAGTTCCGATCTGTCGAAGGACACGATGATCGGGACGTTGACGGCTTCCGAGAACCTCCTGACCCTTTCGTACTCCTGAGGGTCTCCACGGCTGTTGAATATGATCCCACCGACCCTTTCGGGATCGTAGTTCGCTATTCCCTTCAGGATGTTGTTCGCGGCGTATATAGCCATGAACTCTCCCGAAGTGACGATGTACACGGTATCGGCATAGTCGTTCCTGAGGGGGACGGCGAAACCTCCGCATACGACATCCCCTAGGACGTCGTACAGGGTTATGTCGGGTTGCAGGTCGGACGCTCCCAGATTGTCGAGAAGTGAAAATGCGGAGATAATACCCCTTCCCGCACATCCTACTCCGGGTTCAGGACCTCCCGCCTCCAGACAGAGACATCCTTTGTAGCCTTCCAAAACCACGTCTTCCAGTTTCCTGTCCGTAGGGGCGGTCTCTTTCAGATAGTCGAGGATGGTGTTCTGGGCCTTTCCTCCGATAAGTCCTCTGGTGGAATCATGCTTGGGGTCGCACCCTATCTGCATGACCTTGGTGCCTATATCGGACAGGGCTGCGGTAAGGTTGGAGGACACGGTGGATTTCCCTATTCCTCCTTTTCCGTAGATTGCGATCTTCCTTGCCATGCGATACGCCTTCTAGGGCCTTAAGGAACGGTCACAGGGTGTGAAAAATTCTGGGCCCTATGTCTAATGTATTAAAGTTATATAATGAACATATTAAATCATTGGTATTTCTTTTATAAAGAAGTCATTTTTATTTAAATACTCAAACCAATGGTCGGTATGAGTTGGATGTATTGTTCAGATATAGGGCCGAAGGATATGTCCTTAGGACGTATGTCGTTTCAAGCAGAGGTCAATCTTGGACGATCTCTTCCATTTCTATGGCGGACATTTTTCCCTTGAAGCACATTCCGTACAGGATAGTGTTCCCTTTCATTCCACGGAAGTATTCTTTCTCTTTTATCTGAAGTAAGGCATTTCTCGCTTCTTTGGTGAGTTCGTCCGTATCCGTCTTTTTCAGTCCAAGGAGGATGTTCGGTAATTCTTTACGATTGGATCTTAGGACGATGTCCGTTCCTCCATCACCTTCCCCCTTCACCAGGGATACGGTGTATCTTCCCAAACGACCCATGGATATCGCCCCTAGTATGGACTGCTGGTCTTTCTCTTTTGAAAGCAGGATGAACGGTATACTGCGGTCCATGATCATTTTCAGGGATTTTTCGATCAGAGGAATGTCTCTATTCTCCATCCCGTCGAAAAGATTGCCGAATGCTGTTTCGGCATCAGGATGAACGTGGGCCATCATCATTTCGTTGAAGACCTTACGTATCTCCATATTGGGAATGGATATCCTGAATCTACCTGAGACAGGGGTTGCATCGAGGTATCCCGCCATCACCATTACGGAATATATCGCATCAGGATCGGTCGACAGATGTCTCATGGATGGGACTTGAGGTAGTTCTATCTCTATGGATTGTTCATTTCCAAGGGACATCAGTTCTGAGAATGTACCTCCATCTGCATGTTCTAACAAAGTGTTGATAATCTCGTTTCCACTTGTGTCGGCCCAGTACTTACGTGGTCTGAATCCGGTGCCGACATAGTTCAATATGCTCCAGGGATTGTAGATCACCGTATTTCCGAAGAGATACCCTTCGTACCATTCTTTTGCTTCCTTGAACTTCTCCTTATGTCCATGGTGTTTACACAGGGCCATGACCTCCGATGCGGTGAAACCGTATCTTCCATCGAATTGTTCGGTGAACACATTGTCCATTAGTATGTCGTTATTGTCGGAGAATACCGTTTCCTTTACGAACGGCATTAAGCCTGTGATGACCGCGAATTTCATTTTTCTGTTGTTTTTAAATGTTGAAGAATAGAACTCCTGGACAAATCCTGATATGTCTTCACAGTCACCCTTGTCAGGTGAATTGTAGATGTGGTCATACTCATCGATCAGGATTATCGGAGCGGCCCCATGGTATGATTCCAGGAGTCTGCAGAGGAACCTTATTGAATCCTGAAGTTCCTCCTCGGTCAGTTTCTGCCACCTGGTCCTTTCGAATCTATCAGAATCCGACGGATCCTCTATTTTTCCGGACAGGTATCCGTATTCGCCGTACAGGTCGGATAGATGGAGTCCCAATTTAGAGACGAATCTTCCATAATCCTTTGTGGAAAGGTCCTTCATGTCGAATTTTATAACAGGATATGCGTTCTTGTGGATACGGACCTCATTGTGTCTGGAGATCTCAAGTCCGTCGAACCAATCGTTCCCTCTGTATTCGATGTTGAAGAAACAGTCAAGCATGGACAGATTCAAGGTTTTTCCGAAACGTCTGGGCCTTGTTATGATGTTGATTCTGGCTCCATGTCCGAGAATGTCGGAAATGAGCTCGGATTTATCGACGTAGTAGTAATCCCTTTCACGGATCTTTTTGAAACTGTCCACTCCGATGGGAATGGCCTTATACTCTGCCGTTTCCCGCATGCCTTAGGGACATAGTTCTATCCCTATTTATCTAGAACTATAGGGATGCATTTCACTGTGATAACAGCATTGTTCATCAGGGTTTTTCTTGTTTTGACCGATGGTGTCGATCGCCAAAAACACACGATATGAGGAAGGGGGACGGTCAGTGGTATTCCACTCCCCGTCCCGTTTGTTTTTCAGAGGTGGTATTCTCCCACGTATCTCTTGGGAAGGACGAAGATCTCCCCGTCCTTGTCGGTACCCACCGATGCCTCGACGTCGTATACGTTCCTGATGAGCTCCTCGGTGATGATCTCCTTGGGTTCTCCCACGGCGATCAGGTTGCCTTTTTTCATGATGACACAGAGGTCGCAGTACCTCGCCATAAGGGAGATATCGTGTTCCGCTACAAGGACGGTCATGTCCTGCCTGACCATCGCCTTCATGTACTCCATGACATCGAGCTTGTATTTCATGTCGAGATGGGAGGTAGGTTCGTCCACGAGCATCAGACGGGGGTTCTGGACATATGCCTTGGCGATCAACACCCTCTGCCTCTCTCCCGAGGAAAGCATGTTGAGGGCACGGTCCTGCAGATGGTGCACACCGAATTTCTTCAGTGCGTCCTGTACGATCGTCTCGTCCTCGTCCGTCTCCCACCACATGTTCTGCAGATACGGGTACCTTCCGAGCATGA